>JACZJL010000016.1 GCA_014860585.1 Bacteroidales bacterium
TCGAAACGGCGGCAGCCACGCGAGTAGGCAGCGTCAATCTTTTCGTACCAGTTGTGGCCGGTGGTGTGAAGGTGAAAACCGATGTCAAACCCTGGAACCTCCGAAAACACTTCCCCGAAAACCCGGCCAATCATTCCGCCATCCGCAATTCCAATGATATCTGAAAGTGCAATGACTTCGATTTCGCGCTGTTCAAGGTACTTAACCCATTGCAGGATCAGGTCAATGCTCCACGGGTCGCCGTATGGGTTGCCAAAAGCCATAGAGATGTAAACAAGCAGCTTTTTATTTCTTTGGAGGCAAATGTCTTTTAAATCATCCACAGTCTTTCTGGCCTGTTCCAGTGTGGTATTGATATTCATCCGCAAAAAAGTTTCCGAAAAAGAAAAGGGAAATCCCAGATAGGTCACTTCATCGAAGGAAGCAGCCTGCTGTCCACCTTTGGCATTACCAACAATGGCCATTAATTTTGATTTGGTTTCCGACATGTCGAGCTTACCAATTACCTCTGCCGTGTCGCTCAATTGCGGGATGGCTTTTGGCGAAACAAAACTCCCGAAATCAATGATATCGAAACCTACTTTCAGCAACGAGTTGATCAATGCCGCTTTTTGATCCGTAGGGATAAAATTTTTAATCCCCTGCATGGCATCCCGCGGCGCCTCTGTGATTTTAATTGTCTGTTCCATTTTTACTTTTTCCGTTACGTGGATTAACCAGAAATCACAAAAGACAATAAACAAATCTCTCCATAGGAGTCCTTTGGACAATGTATAAAGGATCAAAAATCCAAACAGTGAAAGCATTATTGAATGTGGACCAGTTTGGGAAATTGAATTTTTTAAATTTCGTATTTATTTGTCTTTTGTCTTTTGATTTTTTCCTATGGATGCCTTCGGCAGAAAATTCTGCCAAAAAAAAGCAAGAAATTAGAAAATAAGATACTGATAAGTATTTAAAAATAAATGTTTTTGCCCTTCTCACTATCAAAAGCTGAACTTATTTTGAATCCCCTAAAATAATCGGAAGTCCGTTTTCGGAGTTACCAATCACGATCACTTTTGTATTTGGCGAGTTGGCCAATTCAAGGGTAGCCTGAATTCCTTTTTCCAGCAGAATTTTATCGGTCAGACTGGCGCTGAGAATCCGGTTTGCATTGGCTTTACCGTCTGCATCAATTCGTTGACGTTCGGCTTCTTTTTCGGCCTTTATCAATCTGAACTCATATTCAAGCGATTCCTGTTCCTGCTTGAGTTTGCTCTCGATGGCCTGTTTTATAGTAGCCGGCAACACTATAGAGCGGATGAGCACCCTGTTCACCTGCACATATTTATCTGCCAGAATAGCTGTTATTTCACCAAATATCTCGTCCTGAATCAAATCCCGCTTTGTCGAATAAATATCTTCGGGTGTGTAACGCCCGATCACACTTCGCGTTGAAGAACGCAATCCCGGCACGACGATCCTTTTCAGATAATCCATCCCAATACGACCGTGTAGCAGACCAATCTCACTATAAACCGGCTGATACCAGATGGAAACATCAACACTGATCTCAAGCCCGTTGGATGACAATACGTTCATTTCTTCGGCAATCTCCTGCTGACGCACTTCATAAACGTACATCTTGTTCCAGGGAGCAATCAGGTGAAATCCTTCACCATAGGTCTTTTCGGTGTTCAAACCTCCACTGAACGGGCGAAAAAGCACTCCGGCATATCCGGCTTCGATGGTAGTGACCATCCGGCTGCCAAATGCAATCACAACAATTACGATAACTACCAGGATTGCGATCGGCACAATCTTCTTGAAATTCAATTCTTCCTGAGCCATAATTTTGATTTTTAGTTAGAAAAATAAAGCAGTGTAAATTGTAAAAACATGATTTTCATTTTTTCCTTTAAAAGGAACAACAAATGACCGGAACAATAGTTTGCCGGAAAGTGGATTATCAGTGCTTAACAATTCTTAACCCGGCAAATTTACGACACTCTTTGGTTTGGATTAATTTTGCAGCCTCAAATTAAAAATCTTTCAATTGCCTTATCATGAAACATCAGCCCATCGACAGTAAATTTAGCCGCGAAGAGATCGAAAAAGAGATCAAATACCTGCAGCTGCTGTCGCAACAATTTCCCACCATTCAATCGGCCAGCACGGAGATCATCAACCTTGAAGCGATCATGAAATTACCTAAGGGAACCGAACATTTTTTATCGGATATCCACGGTGAGCATGAAATATTCAGTCATGTGCTTCGCAACGGCTCCGGGGTGATCAGGCAAAAGATCGAAGATGTTTTCAAGAATACGCTGCGTAAATTCATCAAGGACGAATTGGCCACACTGATCTATTATCCTGAGGAAAAGCTTTCACTCATCGAAAAACGTGAAACTGACATCGAAGAATGGTATGCCGTCACCCTGCAGCGCCTGATTGAAGTTACCCGTGCCACGGCATCCAAATACACCCGATCAAAAGTTCGTAAATCATTACCAGCCGATTTTGCCTACATCATCGAGGAGCTCTTGCACGAGCGACCGAATACCCGTGATAAAGAGAAATATTTTGATGAGATCATCCAAACGATCATCCGGATCGACCGGGCAAAGGAGTTCATCATTGCCATCTGCAAGTTGATTCAGCGCCTTGCCATTGATCGCCTGCACATCGTCGGTGATATTTTCGATCGCGGTCCCGGACCGGAAAAGGTGATGGAGATGCTCATCAACTACCATTCGGTTGATATCCAGTGGGGCAACCACGACATTATCTGGATGGGCAGCGCTGCAGGCATCCGCGCTATGATTGCCAACCTGATCAGAATTTCAGCCCGTTACATGAATCTAGATACCATCGAGGATGGATACGGCATCAGTCTTTTGCCTTTGGCCACTTTTGCAATGGAGACCTACAAAGACGATCCCTGCGACCTGTTCATGCCAAAAATCCCACCGGACATGGAACTCAGCAGCAAGCAAACCGAAATGATCAAGAAGATGCACAAGGCTATTTCGATCATGCAATTCAAGTATGAAGCTGAAATCATCAACCGCAATCCGCAGTTTGAAATGGACGATCGTAACCTCTTGCACAAAATTGATTTCGAGACCGGAATGGTGGAGATAGATGGAAAGCCATACCAAATGCTCGATATGAATTTTCCCACTATCGACCCAAAAAACCCATACCAACTCACTACCGAAGAGGCTGAAGTAATGGATAAACTTCGCATTTCGTTTATGCACAGCGAGTTGCTCAAGAAGCATGTCAAGTTTCTCTATTCCAAAGGAAGTATGTATTTGAATTACAACAACAACCTGCTGCTTCATGGTTGTGTTCCTTTAGAAAAAGACGGCAGTTTTACCAAAATGAGCTTTGGCGACAAGGAACTTGCAGGAAAAAATCTTGTTGACCAATTCGACCTTTACGCCCGTAAAGCTTACTTCACCCGTAATGACAAACAGATGGATACCATAGCCCGCGATCATACCTGGTACCTCTGGTGTGGCAAATACTCGCCCATTTTTGGGAAAAAGAAAATGACAACTTTCGAACGTTATTTTATTGCTGAAAAGGAGACCCATACCGAAGAAAAAAAT
>JACZJL010000017.1 GCA_014860585.1 Bacteroidales bacterium
AATCTCGCCTCCGTTAATGGCAATCAGATCAAATTCAAAATTTATCCCTTCACGGTTGCCTTTTCTGCGCTGAATTATACTTTCTACTTTAATCCCTCTCGAATTCAGCAATTTGATCAAATCGCCTTCCACCAGAGATTCCACCAGTTTTCCCCATTGAGAAGTGAAAAGTGCAGTGAGCTCTTTGATTTTTTTATCGGTATCCTGGAACTTCTTGTCAGTTTCCTGAAATTTTTTGTCAGTTTCCCGAAACATTGTCCAGACCTGCTGAAAATCGAGGGGTTGGTTGTAAGGAGCAACTGGTTCCTCAGCCAAATTGTTGTTTTCCATTGTTTTGAGAATTTTCATTTGCAAAAATACAAAATCTGAGCAGATGAAATTATGTAATTTGTAAGAGGTAAACTCTTGTTGGCATTTTCAAATTTTCTGCTTTGGCGGGATTTCGCTTTCCATGACCACTAATCCGCGTATTCCCCTGTTTTGCTACTTTTGTCAAAAAAAATCAATAATGATTCGGGCTGAAAACATTCACAAATCTTATGGAAACCTTCATGTGCTCAAAGGCATTGACCTGGAGATTGCAAAAGGTGAAATTGTTTCGGTTGTCGGTGCTTCGGGGGCCGGGAAATCAACCCTGCTGCATATCCTCGGCACACTTGATCGTACTGATAAGGGAAGTGTTTTTATTGACAATAAGAGAATTGATACGATGCCGGAGAGAGAATTATCTGACTTCCGAAACAGAAACATTGGGTTTGTCTTCCAGTTTCATCATCTTCTACCTGAGTTCACTGCCATCGAAAATGTGTGCATCCCTGCATATATCGGGAGAATTTTACGCTCCGAAGCTGAAAGAAAAGCGATCGAACTTCTTACCTATCTTAATCTTCGGGACAGGATGGAGCACAAACCTTCAGAACTTTCGGGAGGTGAACAACAACGAATAGCCGTGGCCAGGGCGTTGATTAATAAACCAAAAGTTATCCTTGCCGATGAACCGTCGGGTAACCTCGATTCCAAGTCAGCCAAAGAGTTGCATCAGCTCTTCTTTGATCTGCGCGAAAAGTTTAACCAGACCTTTATTATCGTGACCCATAACCTCGAACTTGCCGACATGGCTGACCGGAAACTGACCATTATTGACGGGAAAATTTTATAGCCCCTTAAGCCACCTCAGCCATTCGGGCCGCTTTTTCAAACAATATTTTAAGCCTTACCTTGTTAATAATCTGGTTATCACGAAAAGGTCAGTTACAAATCAAATCATCGGAAACACTATTTAATCTGAATGCGCAGTTGTAAACCTATTATATACAGAATCAGTCTTTTACTTTTCTCCTTTTTTATCATTGTCCTTCCCGTTTCGGGTCAAAGTCCCGACAAGGCTACCCTTTATAACGAAAAGGTGAACCAGGCCGAAAAGCTATTTTTTGAAAAGAACTATCAGCAGGCAAAAAAGACTTTTCAGGAGGCACGTAAACTTAAACCCGATGAGCGTCACCCTGCGGCCAGAATTTCGGAGATCAATAAAATTTTGGGTATTCAGGAAGAGGATAATACGGAGTTTTCTCAGGCAGTTACAAAAGCCGACGCATTTTATAAGGAGGAAAAGTACGCTCAGGCGCTCGATGCATACATGGCTGCAAATGATATTGCACCGGGTGATGAACATGTGACAGCAAGAGTTATTGAACTCAATAAATTACTTAGGGAAAAGCAGGCAAAGGAAAAAGGATATGAGGCCGCGATGAAGCTAGGTTCTCAATTCTATGAGAATAGGCAGCTGGATAAGGCAAAAGAGCAGATTGAAATTGCACTCTCTTATGATCCGGCATCTTTGGATGCAAAATCCAAATTGGCCGAAATAAGCAAGATTTTAGAAGTCAGAGAACAGTATGAAAATGCGGTAAAAGAGGCTGATGATTTGTATGTTGACCAGGATTATGACGCTGCTAAGTTGGCTTACAATCGGGCACTTAGCATCAAACCAACAGAGAGTTATCCTCAGAACATGATCCTTCGCATCGACGAAATGATCATGAAAAAAGAAAGTGATGCACTCGCACTGGAAAATTCCTATAAAGAAGCTGTTTTAAAAGGTGATGAGCATTTTCTGGCCGATGAATATGAATTGGCAAAATCCTATTTTGAGGAGGCATCAAGACTCAAACCAGCTGAATCCTATCCACGGGCAAGAATTACAGAGATCAATAACCTGTTTGCTGAGCTGGAGGTGAAAGAACAACAATACCTGCAGGCTGTTGCCCAGGGTGATGACCATTTTTCCAGGCAATCCTGGGATGCTGCTTTGGCCGAATATCACCGGGCCGAAAAACTCAAACCCGGGGAGCCCTACCCCGGGGAAAAGATTGCAGAAATTACAGGAGTGCTTTCGGGTTTAACTGATGCAGAGTACCAATCCGTCATGGCTCAAGGCGAGATACTTTTACAACAAAAGAGCTATGACCAGGCTATATTAACCTTTCAAAAAGCAATAGAACTGAAGCCTGGCGAGAATTTACCAAAGGATAAAATTTCTGAAATCAATGGTATCCTGGCAGACTTTGCACAGGCTGAAGAAAATTACCAAACGGTTATCGCAACCGGGAATCAACTCCTTGCGGTTAAAGATTATGAAAAGGCCATTGAAACATTTTCTAAAGCATCGGCAATGCGACCGGAAGATGAATATCCTAAATCCAGGATTGCTGAGATTAACACCATTTTAGCGGGTATAGAAGCCGTTGAAGCTGATTACCAGGAGGCCATCAAAGCTGGTGATGAATTTTTTCGGGGTAAAAGCTATGAATCTGCGCTGGCAGAGTTTCAGAAAGCATCTGAATTAAAACGTGAAGAGGTATATCCAAAAATCAGAATTTCAGAGATCACTGCGTTGTTGGCTACCATAAGCGAGTCCGAAGCTGAATATCAGTTTATTATCAAAGAGGCCAATCAGTTGCTGGATCAAAAAAATTATAATCAGGCTTTAACGGAGTTCCAGAAAGCAAGCAATCTGAAACCGGAAGAGATGTTTCCTAAATCAAAAATCACCGAAATCAACAGCCTGCTTGCTGAACTTGCTGAAATGGAAGTTACCTATCAGGCAACCATTAACCTTGGTGACCAATTGTTTGGACAAAAAGAATACAACCAGTCATTGGCAGAATTTCAAAAAGCCTCCAACCTGAAACCGGACGAAAACTATCCGAAGGAAAAAATTGCGGAGATCAACACCCTTCTGGCCGGACTTGCCGAGACGGATGCCGCTTATCAGGCAGCCATTACCCGGGGCGACCAGCTTTTCTCGCAGAAGGAGTACGATCAGGCTTTGGCTGAATTTGAAAAAGCCTCCAGTTTGAAGCCGGAAGAAAACTATGCGAAGGAAAAAATTGCGGAGATCAACACCCTTCTTGCCGGACTTGCAGAGACGGATGCCGCTTACCAGGCTGCCATTACCCGGGGCGACCAGCTTTTTGGACAAAAGAGTTACGATCAGGCTGTAGCTGA
The DNA here is from genome assembly GCA_014860585.1 of Bacteroidales bacterium. Classification (NCBI taxonomy): domain Bacteria; kingdom Pseudomonadati; phylum Bacteroidota; class Bacteroidia; order Bacteroidales; species Bacteroidales bacterium. The sequence continues at coordinate 3,508 of JACZJL010000017.1, forward strand.
ATTTCAGAAAGCCTCCGACCTGAAGCCGGAAGAAAACTACCCGAAATCGAAAATCACAGAGATCAACACCCTTCTGGCCGGACTTGCTGAAACCGATGCCGCTTACCAGGCAGCCATTACCCGGGGCGACCAGCTTTTCTCGCAGAAGGAGTACGATCAGGCTGTGGCTGAATTTCAGAAAGCATCCAGCTTGAAACCGGTCGAAAACTATCCGAAGGAAAAAATTGCGGAGATCAACACCCTTCTGGCCGGACTTGCCGAGACGGATGCCGCTTACCAGGCAGCCATTACCCGGGGCGACCAGCTTTTCTTACAGAAGGATTACGATCAGGCTGTGGCTGAATTTCAAAAAGCCTCCAATCTGAAACCGGACGAAAACTATCCGAAGGAAAAAATTGCGGAGATCAACACCCTTCTGACCGGACTTGCTGAAACCGATGCCGCTTACCAGGCAGCCATTACCCGGGGAGACCAGCTTTTTGGACAAAAGAGTTACGATCAGGCTGTGGCTGAATTTCAAAAAGCCTCCGACCTGAAACCGGACGAAAACTATCCGAAGGAAAAAATCACAGAGATCAACACCCTTCTGGCCGGACTTGCTGAAACCGATGCCGCTTACCAGGCAGCGATTACCCTGGGCGACCAGTTGTTTGGACAAAAAGAATACAACCAGTCATTGGCAGAATTTCAGAAAGCCTCCGACCTGAAACCGGAAGAAATTTACCCGAAATCGAAAATTGATGAGATTAGCACAATTTTCAGAAAAATAGCTGAAACCAATACAGCCTATGAATCTGCAATTGAAATAGGTGAACAGTTTGTAAAGGAGGAGAAATTTGACCTGGCCAAAGCCGAGTTTCAAAAAGCCACAGAACTTAAACCTGCAGAGGAATACCCAAAAAACAAACTGATCGAGATTGATGCGTTGGCTGCCGAATTGGCTGAAAAGCAACTGCAATACAATAATTTTATTACTGCAGGCGACTTTCATTACGATGCCGGAAACCTGCACGAAGCTAAGGTTTCATATAATTCAGCATTGGCCATATTTCCAAACAGCAGTTATCCTAAAGATAAAACTGCAGCGATTGATGTAACCCTTCGGGAAGAACTGGAGCGTATCCAGAAAGAATACAATGCTGCTGTTGCCGAAGCTGACCGACTGTTTGGGACAAAAGCCTACGACGATGCCATCAATCAGTATCAAATTGCATCTGGCATAAAACCCGATGAAACCTATCCTCAAAGCCGGATTTCGGAGATTACCAAAATCATTGAGGCCAATGTGGTGGTGGATGTAGTGAAGACCATCGAAATTGTGGAATCCAATGTTGTTTCAAAGTACGGCTTTTCTCCGGTTCCCAGACAGGGACGCAGGGAGAGTTATATCATTTTGAAAGCCAGAAATTTGAGTGAACACGACTTCCGTGTCTTTCTCAATTATGGTAAAGATGAAACCAACAATGGAGGTTTCGTGATCAACATTCCCAATTCAGTTCAAACGCGCGATTACATTGTAAAAGTCGGCGGCCAGTACCGGTGGTTCAGCGAAGACAACAACTGGATCAGTCTACAGCCTGAAGGGGGCAACGTGGAGGTTTCGATGATTCAGATTTCGCAGGAGTAAATTTGCAGGCAATTCACCGTTTTCCTTTCAGGTAAATTCCCAACGTTTACCTAAATCCCGCAGTGTTGCTTTTCAGGACCCCTTTAAAAAATGATACTATTTTTGCAGATAGTTAATCGAAAATTGTTATTAAGCTTTTCTGTTATGTTCACACGTTTAGATGAATGGTTGATTGAAATGTTGCAGAGCATGCGCGTTGAAGAATTCTGGCACGATTCGCTTTCGTCGCTTGTCAAGGTAATTATTGCATTTATTTTAAGCTACCTCTTGTTCAAGGTTGTTTACACAATACTGATTTCAATCATTAAGCGGATTTCCCGTAAAACGGAAACATCCTGGGACGATATTTTGGTTGAGCAAAAGGTGTTTACCCGGCTTACGTTTTTGGTGCCCGCTTATTTTCTGCATGCGATAGCCCCTTTTGCACTTGCTCATTATCCTGACCTGATTGAAACTGCCCGACTGGCGCTGAGGATTTACAGTGTAATCATTGTCATGCTGGTTTTTTCGGCATTTTTTAATGCAATTCTTGTTATCTATCAGCTATATCCAATCTCAAAAGTACGGCCAATAAAGGGGTACATCCAGGTGGCGAAAATCATCCTGTACATTTTCGTTTCCATCACGATCATCTCATTCCTGATTGGCGAAAATCCGTTAATAATCCTTGGAGGTCTTGGTGCATTTTCAGCAGTTATTCTGTTGATATTCAAAGATTCGATTCTTGGCCTTGTTGCAGGGGTGCAGTTAACAGCCAACGATCTGCTTCGCCAGGGCGATTGGATCACCATGCCAAAATATGATGCCGATGGAACGGTACTCGATATCACCCTCACCACGGTAAAAGTGCAGAACTGGGACAAGACTTACTCTACCATACCTGCCTATGCATTGTTTTCTGAATCTTTTAAGAACTGGCGTGGAATGGAAGAATCGGGTGGAAGGCGAATCAAACGTTCGATCAATATTGACATGCACAGTGTGAAATTCTGTACACCGGATATGCTCAGAAAATTTGAACGAATTTTTTATGTAAAGGATTACATCAGGGAAAAAGAGATCGAGATTAAACAGTACAATGAGGAACTGAAAATTGATAATGAGATTCTTGTAAATGGCCGTCGCCAGACAAACCTGGGTGTTTTTCGGAATTATTTATCCAATTATCTGCGCAGCCATCCCAGGGTCAATACCGACATGACATTCCTTATCAGGCATCTGCAGCCTGGGGAAACGGGCATTCCCATCGAAATTTATGTGTTCTCCAAAGATCAGGATTGGGCAGTTTATGAGTCAATTCAGGCAGATATTTTCGATCATATCCTTGCCGTAATTCCAGAATTTGAACTAAAGGTTTTCCAAAACCCAAGCGGCGCCGATTTTAAGGCTATTTTAACTGGTAAGTGAAACAAAGAAACCGTTGTATGATATTAAAACAAGATAAATAACTTATTATGAAAACAGCATTTCACTTATTATTGATTATGTTAATCACATTCTCGTGTACTGAGAACAAGGGTAAAAAAGAAACTATGGTGTCTTCTGAATTGTCATTAGACTCTATCCGTTCCATTGCAAAGGAAGCCTATATCTACGGCTATCCCATGGTGGACGGCTACCGCATCCAATACGGCTACTTCGTTGACAAGACCGACCCCGAATACAAGGGAGAGCCAAACACAATTATCAACGTCCCCCGCGTTTACACCCCGGCGGACAAGGCCGTCCAGACGCCCAATTCCGACACGCCGTATTCCTTTCTCGGTGCAGACCTCCGGGCCGAACCGCTCGTTCTGACGGTCCCTGAAATTCCGGAAGGTCGCTATTATTCGATTCAGTTCATCGACGCCTATACATTCAACTTTGCTTATGCCGGCAGCCGAACCACCGGTAACGAAGCGGGTAGCATCATGCTGGCTGGCCCGAATTGGAAGGGCGGGAAACCGCAGGGAATCAAAGAGGTCATCCTGTCCGAGACCGAGATAAACACCCTTATCTACCGCACCCAGCTTTTCAATCCGGCCGACATCGACAACGTGAAAAAAATCCAGGCCGGATACAAGGTGGAGCCGCTCTCGTCCTTTCTCGGCACCGCAGCGCCCACCCCCGCCCCGGCCATCGACTACATCAAGCCGATCAGCCAGGAAGAGCAGAAAAGCTCTCTCGAGGTGTTCAATATCCTGAACTTCATCCTGCAATTCTGCCCGACCGATCCGTCCGAGAAGGAACTCATGGAGAGGTTCGCCAAGATTGGCATCGGCGCCGGAAAGACCTTTGATCCCACGAAGCTTTCCCCTGAAATGAAGAAAGCCTTCGAGGAAGGCATAGGCGACGCCTGGAAAGAATTTGAGGGCGGCGCGAAGTTATTGGCGGAAGGTAAAATTACCGCCGGCGATGTCTTCGGCACGCGCGCATCCATGAAAAACAATTACTTCTATCGCTGGCTCGCAACCATTGGCATCTGGGGAAATTCAAAACAGGAAGCGATGTATCCTATTTATTTTACTGACGCCAGCGGCCAAAAGCTCAACGGCGCCAACCGCTATACGCTGCATTTCCCGAAGGGAAAACTGCCACCTGCGAATGCGTTCTGGTCGCTCACCATGTATGAGCTGCCCGGAAGTTTATTAACCGAAAACCCTATCGACCGCTACCTCATCAATTCGCCGATGTTGCCGGACATGAAAATGGATGCCGATGGCGGCCTCACGCTCTACATCCAGCACGAGTCACCCGGCAAGGATCTGGAGTCCAACTGGCTGCCTGCACCCAAGGGACCATTCTCATCTTACCTGCGCATCTATTGGCCGAAAGAAACTGCATTGGATGGTTCATGGAAAAACCCACCTATGCAGTTGGTTAAATAAAAATGTTGGCATTAGTGGAGGTTTTAATTTTAAAAAATATGGAAGTGTTTGTAAAAACACAAAAAATAACATTACTATGAATACCAAAGACAAATTATTAAAAGAGCTAAAGGCGATTTTATTGGTCTCGTTATATTTTCTTGTATGGTTTGGAACTCTTATGATAATAAAAGTGCTCTTATTGGATGAGTACAAAATTGAATTCTATGGTGCTTCAAAAGTTATTGTTGGAGCGCTGATAGCAGCTAAGGCTGTACTTATTTTAGAGCATGTGCCCCTGGGAGTGAACAATAAACCGGCAATTATAGATATTCTTTTGCGCACTTTTTTGTATTTGGCCGGCGTAGCGGTCATTTTAATTCTTGAACATGCTCTGGAAGCTCGACATGAATATGGTGGGTTTTTAAATGCATTAAAGAACTTAACAAAAAGTGCCAACTTTTACCATATTTTGGTCACTGTTATTTGTGTATTTGGGGCATTGTTTTTTTACAACCTTGGATCAGTTATCAGCAGTCGGTTGGGAAAAGGAGGATTATGGAAAATGATGATTTCTCCTGTTCAAAAGCAAAAAAAATAATTCAAAATCAAAAAACCTTTAAAATGAAACTAATTAAATTCAAAGCACTGTCAATGATTGCAATAATTGGAGTAATCGCTGCATGCAATCAACCGCAGTCGAAAGATGCACTAGTAGCTGATAATATTGTTTCACTTGCTGATGCCACATTAGAGGGCGATGAATTGATTAAAACCGATTTTGGTGACATTCAATTGAATCAAAGTTATATTACTAAAGAATCCATCGCTAAACTGAATGACCAATTAAGTTTACAAAGAGCTATTGAAGTGTATCAATGGTCACTTCCGGTAACGACTTTTCAAATGTGGTACAATGCGCATTCTGAAGTCTATGGCGGAGCAGATTTGGATTTTGTGGAGTACAAATCATTTAATGAAAAAGCAGGCATTCTTACAGCTAATGCCACTACCCCCTATGTGATCAGTTGGGCTGATCTTTCTAAAACGGGGCCGGTGGTTATTGATTATCCTGCCGGTGCTTCTGCCGGAGCAGTAATGGATTTTTACCAACTTTCCCTGGGCGATTTAGGATTAATGGGGGCTGATAGAGGAAAAGGTGGTAAATACCTTATTCTTCCAAATGGATATGATGCTTCAAATCTAAATACCAAAGGGTACATTGTTATTAACAGTACAACCATTAAAATAATGATTGGCACCCGATTTCTGTCCACTGATGAAGCGGAAATCAAAAAGATGAAAGAGAATTTTCTTGTTGGCAAATATGGGGAGGTTTCAAAACCAGCAAAATTCATTTCCAATACCGACAAGCGATTTGAGGGAATGCCTTTCAGGGGCTTAAAATATTTTGAATTGGTACATCAGTTTATTCAAAATGAGCCACAGAAGGAAGAAGATAAAATTTTCTATACCTACTTAAAATATCTGGGTATTGAAAATGGCCAACCCTTTAATCCTTCAGAAAAACTAAAAACGATTTTAACGGAAGGAGCCAATTTG
>JACZJL010000018.1 GCA_014860585.1 Bacteroidales bacterium
TGCGTTCAGTGCATTCTGGTTGTCAAATTCACCGGTTCCAAGCAGGGTGAACCAGAAATAACTTTCAGCGTTTTCGACCGATCCATTAAGTTGGTAGGAACTTCCATCCTGGCAGATGCTTGCGTCATCACCTGCATCCACTGACGGGAGGGCTGTAACAGTGATGCTGAAACTGCAACTCCCGCCGCAGCCATTCATGTCCGAATAATTATAGGTGATGAGGTGAGTTCCAAGCCCGGCTACTTCAGCGTCGAAGATGCCATCAACCACACCATTTCCTGAATACACTCCCCCTTCGGGCAGTGCACCGGTGAGTTGGAATGGATCTGCATTGATACAAACCGGGAAATTTGGCGGGCAGGTCACAACAACTTCAGGATAGAAATAAAGCGTCATACAATCCACCACATCGTCGCTGCATGGAGAAATTGAGGTGGCTTGTAAGCAAAGTTCCACAGAGCCAAGAATGTAGTCTACAGGTCCCGGGGTGTAAACTGCGTTCAGTGCATTCTGGTTGTCAAATTCACCGATTCCAAGCAGGGTGAACCAGAAATAACTTTCAGCGTTTTCGACCGATCCGTTAAGTTGGTAGGAACTTCCATCCTGGCAGATGCTTGCGTCATCACCTGCATCCACTGACGGGAGCGCTGTGACAGTGATGCTGAAACTGCAACTCCCGCCGCAGCCATTTATGTCCGAATAATTATAGGTGATGAGGTGAGTTCCAAGTCCGGCTACTTCAGCGTTGAAGATTCCATCAGCAACACCATTGCCTGAATACACTCCCCCTTCGGGCAGTGCGCCGGTGAGTTGGAATGGATCTGCATTGATACAAACCGGGAAATTTGTCGGGCAGGTCACAACAACTTCAGGATAGAAATAAAGCGTCATACAATCCACCACATCATCGCTGCATGGAGAAACAGAAGTGGCTTGTAAGCACAGTTCCACAGAGCCAAGAATGTAGTCTACAGGTCCCGGGGTATAAACTGCGTTCAGTGCATTCTGGTTGTCAAATTCACCGGTTCCAAGCAGGGTGAACCAGAAATAACTTTCGGCGTTTTCGACCGATCCGTTAAGTTGGTAGGAACTTCCATCCTGGCAGATGCTTGCGTCATCACCTGCATCCACAGATGGGAGCGCTGTGACAGTGATGCTGAAACTGCAACTCCCGCCGCAGCCATTCATGTCCGAATAATTATAGGTGATGAGGTGAGTTCCAAGTCCGGCCATTTCAGCGTTGAAGATTCCATCAGCAACACCATTTCCTGAATACACTCCCCCTTCGGGCAGTGCGCCGGTGAGTTGGAATGGAGAATTATTGATACAAACTTTGAAATCTTCAGGACATGTCACTATAGGCAAAGTGTTCACAACGATGAGTCCGGTGGCTGAATTGGTGCAGTCAAATGAATTGGTGTAAACATACACCACCTCGTAGGTTCCGGCCATAACCGGATCGAACATGGTGGCTTCTACTCCGTCCACAAAGTAAGTCCCGCCTTCAGGCAATCCACCGGAGAGCGTAAAAGCTTCATCACCTTCACAATATTCGGGGAAAGCCTCCAACGTTACAACCGGCAATGCCGAAATAGTTAAAAACATACAGGAAGTGTCATTCAGACAGGGAGCTCCGGTGTATGCGACAAGGCAAAGCTCAACGCCGCCGTTGATAATATCGCCTGATCCTGGTGTATAAATAGGGTTAAGAATAGTTGTACTTGAAAAATTTCCATCCCCTTCGCTTATCCATTTCAATGATTGGTAATTTGAAGCTGAACCACCAAGGGTATATGTTTCATCTTCACAGATAGTTGCGTTACTGCCAGCATTAGCAGTTGCATTCAGACAGTCCGAAATAAAGACATGGCCATTGATTACGTTGTTGAGATAACTTGAACCATTAACACTAAACTGGGTAAAAACCAGTGGGCTTGTACCAAAATTTCCTGCTGTAAATTCTACAGTACCAATTTTTCCGCTACCTGAAAAAGTAAAAAGCGGACTCTTAGCCGTAAAGATAAATTGCACGAGATTGGGTGATAATTGATTAAACTGCCTGTTATACAATCCTGGTGTCAGGACTCCACCGGTAAAATTAAAATTTGTATAGGTGAGTACAGTCGGGTCATAGCTAAAAGTAACAGTAAGACTGGTCACCTGTTGCAATAAATTTGCATTTACGGGAACCGAAACTAAAGTCCCCGGATCGGCAAAAAGTACCGGTAAAACCGCCTGGGGAGGTGCTGCCTGAACTATGGTCAACACCATACAATCGGTATCGTCAATGCAAGGGGCAATACCATAAGCTGTAAGACAGAGATTTACACTACCATTTGCAATATCCTGAGGGCCTGGGGTGTAAAAGGGCTGAAGAATGGCCGGATTATTGAAAAACCCATCACCTTGTGTTTCCCATTGTACTCCTGAGTAATTGGATGCAGATGGCTGTAGCAGGAAAAGTTGTCCGGCTAAAATGGATGCATCCTGCCCGGCATCAGCAAATGCATTTAAACAGTCCGTAATGATTACCTCACCATTGATCGTGTTTGACAAATAAGTGGTTCCATTAACCAGAAACTCTGCAAAGATTAACGGTGAAGTACCAAAAAGACCGGTTTGATAAATAATTGAACCAACAACTCCACTTCCTGTGTACATGAAGAGAGGGCTTTTGGCGGTAAAAACAAATTGAATTTTATTATTTCCAATTTGATTTACCTGCCTGTTGTAAAGCGAACTGGTTAACACCCCTCCACTGAATGAAAAATTAACATAAGTAAGGATGGCTGGATCATAGGTAAAACTGACCGATAAGGTTTGAAGCGCAGCCATGTTATTGACTGTAACCGGCACTACAATCTCGGTATTCGGATCCACCGTGAGCTCTGGAAGAATGGCTGAAGGAGTCAACCTGTTCAAAGATTGTGCATTAAGGTTGTATCCTGATGTGAGGTAAGCACAAACCAATGACATAAACAGTAAAGATCTGATCATGATTTTTATAATTTTAAGTTAATAATTCGGATTTCACATTTAGGGGCAAAAGTAGTTGTAGGATCAATTCATTTCAGTGTAAAAAAACAAAAGTTTTCAACAATGCTACCAATTACTTTACCATCAATCAATTATACTTAAATAATTAATTATCAATTATTTATTTCAATTGATTTTTTAAAAAATGGGAATTGAATTTGCTTTGGTGTAAAAAAAAAGATCAAACTTCAATCAGGTTATTGCGGATGGCAAACTTGACCAGATCAACTGTACTTCGAAGGTTGATCTTCTTCATGATGTTGGTTTTGTGTGACTCCACGGTACGAATCGAGATGTATAGTTTGTCGGCAATTTCCTGGTTAGGCATTCCTTCACAAAATAATTTCAGCACTTCTATCTCCCTGGCTGATAGTTGCGACATATCTTCCTGTGTATTTCCATTTAACCCGGACCGGTTTAAATAACTGTTGAGAATGATGCCTGTGACCGTCTTCCCAAGATATTCATAACCATTGCGAAGCGTGTAAATAGCTTGCACAATTTCGTCGCGGGAAGTTCGGTCGGAGAGTAACCCTTTTGCCCCTGCCTTGATCGACTTTAAAATGAATAACTCATTAAAATACATGGCTATAATCAGAATCGGGATTCTGCCATATGTTTTTCTTATCCGCCGGATGTTTTCGATCTCAAGATCGTTGGGAGAGTATACATTGTAAATTAATACATGAACAAAGGTTGCGGGAAGATGCGTCATTTTTTCCAGAAAAACTTCGACATTGCTCATCGAGTCAATCACTTCAACGTCCTCTGCATCTGAAAGCAGTGATAGAAATGCCGATTTGATCACCGGATGCTCATCAATGACAACAACATTAATCTTGTTCATGCCCTTCTTGTCAGTCTATAGTTTGATAAATTGGCAGCGAAATTACTAAAATTCCGGGCATATAATTTTAACCTGATGAATTTAATCTGTCTTGCAAAGAGTGATTTTACTCTGTTTATCTTTGGCTTAATATGAAGACATTCAAGCAGCGGGTCATAAATTTCTCCGAAGGCAAACATTATGGCTCGAAAACGAACTGAACCAGCTGTTGGTTTCTAATCCAAGGATTAACTTCAGGAAAGATCGCCAATTGATATGAGAAATTTTGATAAGGTTTTAGGAATGAGAAGGGTGAATAAAAAACCAATTTGCGAATTGTTACCAAAATGCGATTTGCAGAAAAATTATTTCCTTTATGGTCATTTTCTCTGATTAAATAACCCATAATTTTATGGAAAAAAAAGTTTTAACTCCGGATGAACTCGAACGACTAAGTTTTGAAAACCGTGAACGGCTAAAGGAACTTGAAACAATAAACAAAACACGCGAAATTCTTAAAGAAGAGGGTATTTCCTGCGAGGAAGCATTGCAGAAAATTGTTGCCATATTGCCAGAAGGCTGGCAATTTCCGGAACACACTGTTGCCCGCATTATTTTTGATGACCACAAATTTCTAAGTCCATACTTCGAGGAGTCAATTTGGGTTCAGAAACAGATTTTTGAAACCCTTGATTATAAGAAAGGTTCAGTGGAGATTTTTTACCTGAAAAAATACCCGGCATCCTATGAAGGACCATTTTTGAAGGAAGAGCGGAATTTGATAAACAACATTGCTGTCCTCATTCAGGGGTACCTCAACAGCATCAAAGGCCGCGAATCGACCTGGCAAACAAGGGAACGCCTCAAAGAATTGGCATGTATCAATCAGACCACAGCCATACTCCGTCAAGGGAAAGATATCGACGAAACCTTACAACAAATTTGCCTGATCCTGCCGCGCGCCTGGCAATACCCGGAATTTGCGGTAGCCAGGATCAGGTGGGGTAACAAACAGTTTATCACCCAGGATTTCAAAGAAACCAACTGGGCAATGAAGCAATCCTTCGAAACGATTGATGCTACCGATGGGGTAATTGAGGTGTACTACACGCAATCATTTCCGAAAATGGACGAAGGGCCTTTTCTAAAGGAGGAAAGACACCTCATCGAAAACCTGGCAGCTATGATTACCGGGCATATCAACAGCGTCAGGGGGAGAATGATCATCGAAAAAACATCTCAAAAAGACAAGTCCTCCAGGCAAAAACCGGAAATCCCAACACCCGGAAGACATCTTTTACAGACATTTCTCAATAAAAATAACTATGCCCGTGATGTTTATCACGACCTAATGATGTTCAAAGTTAAAGAAATCCTGCTTGTAGCCAATCTCTATGATGCATACAGTATCGAAAAGGAAGGCAGGTTTTCAGAACATGTACTCGACGAATACAACCAGCTTAATTTGAGCTCTGTACCACGGATTACAGGAGTTTCGAGCATTGATGAAGTGATGGAAAAGCTCCATGCCAGGCATTTTGATATGGTAATCTTTATGGTGGGAACTGATCCAAAATTCCCCGTACAAACGAGCGATGTGATTAAGAAAGAATTCCCATATATTCCCATTTACCTGTTGCTGAATAATAATCGTGACCTTGAATATTTTGAAAACATCAGGGAGGAAAAAGCCTGTATTGATAAAATCTTTGCATGGAATGGCAATTCAAATATCTTCTTTGCCATGGTAAAGCACCTTGAAGATAAAATTAACCTCGACAATGACACCAGGGTCGGGTTAGTCAGGGTGATCCTGCTTGTAGAAGATGCTCCGAAATATTATTCGCGCTATTTGCCGATACTCTACAATATAGTTATGGCGCAAACCAAGCGGATCATAGATGATGTTTCGACTGACGAGTTATACAAGCTGTTACGGATGCGCGCCAGACCAAAAATCCTCCTGGCTAATTCTTACGAGGAAGCATTGGCCATATTTAATAATTACAAGGATTACCTGCTTTGCCTGATCACTGATGTGAAATTCAGACATGACGGGAAGATGGATGAAGACGCCGGTTTTAAGCTGGCTGGCCTCATCAGGGCGCAGCGAAAGGACTTGCCTATCGTAGTGCAATCCTCAGATGAGGTCAATAGCAACGTAGCTTATAAACTCCAGGCCAGTTTTATCAATAAAAACTCTGAAACACTGGAGCAGGACCTGCGAAGTTTCATCACCCATTTTCTCGGATTTGGGAATTTTATTTACCGGGATATAAAAGGATCGCAAATTGCTGTGGCCAAGTCCCTCAAGGAGTTTGAACGTTACCTTCACACCATACCGGACGAGTCGCTGCTTTACCATGCCAAGCGCGACCACTTCTCGCTATGGCTGATGGCGCGCGGCGAGATACAAACTGCCCGGATCATTAACCCGAGAAAGGTAACTGATTTTAAAAGCCCGGCCGGTTTAAGGGAATATCTCATCAGCGTCATTCAGAAATTCAGAAACGAGCAAAACAAAGGTAAGATCATCCCTTTCGAGAAAAGTGCCATCCTTGACGAAAGTAATGTTGTGTACCTCATGCCCGGATCGTTTGGAGGGAAAGGCAGGGGCCTCGCATTTGTTAATTCGTTGATCTACAATTATGACTTTGAACAACATGTCCCCAACATCAATATAAGAACTCCAAAAACATCAGTCATTGGCACCGAAGAATTTGATTACTTCATGAGTCGCAATAAGCTTTGGGAGAAAATCCGCGATGAAGCAGATGATCTTACGATCAAAAAAATGTTCCTCGAAGGCCACCTGACCGATACGCTGTTGAAAAAGCTGCGTATTGTACTTGAATTGATCACAAAACCAATTGCAATACGTTCTTCAGGGATGTTTGAGGACTCATTGATGCAACCTTTTGCCGGAATTTTTGAAACCTACATTTTACCAAACAATCACCCTCAGATTGATGTGAGGATGAAACAGGCCGCTGATGCCATCAAACTCGTGTTTGCATCGGTATTCACCAAAACAGCACGCGATTATATCAGGGCGGTGAATTACAAGATAGAAGAGGAGAAGATGGCTGTTGTAATACAGGAAGCGGTTGGTAATCAATATGGTGATGTTTTTTATCCTCATATAAGCGGTGTGGCTCAATCCTACAATTTCTATCCATTTTCACACATGAAGCCGGAAGAAGGTTTTGCTGTAATTGCCGTCGGATTGGGAAAACATGTGGTCGAAGGGGAGAAAGCCTATCGTTTTTCGCCGAAATACCCCAACGTAGAGATCAATTCGCCAAAAGATCAGTTTAAAAACTCGCAACTCGACTTTTTTGCGGTTGATTTGAAAAAGAAGGATATTGATCTGCTCGAAGGAGATACTGCCGGATTGATAAAACTGGACATTGACGAAGCTGAACGCCATGGCGCTCTTCGTCATAGTGCTTCGGTTTACAACCCGGAAAACAATACAATTTCGCCGGGGTTAAACCAGTATGGGCCGCGTATCATTAACTTTGCCAATATTCTTAAATACAATTACATACCTTTGGCAAAGACCATCGAAGTGATTCTTGATATTGTCCGGGAGGCTGTAGGATCACCGGTTGAGATTGAGTTTGCTGTAGACTTAAATAAGGACAAGGAATTCAAAGCTTCATTTTATCTTCTGCAAATCAAGCCGCTTTTGGGCGATGCCGGCGATTTCGAAGTGGATATGGATAAAATTGACCAGGAAAAAATCATTTTGTACTCTGATAAAGGAATGGGAAACGGGTTGATTGATCACCTCACCGATGTGATTTATGTTGACCTGGAATCCTTTGATAAATCCAAGACTCCGGAAATGGCCGAGGAAATTGATAAATTGAACAGCCAGATGCTGAAGGAAGGGCGTAATTACATCCTGATCGGTCCCGGACGCTGGGGTACGCGCGACCGGTGGATTGGTATCCCTGTTAACTGGCCACAGATTTCCAGAGCGAAAGTTATTGCAGAAACCAGTCTTGAAGGATTTCCACTCGATGCTTCCTCCGGTTCGCACTTTTTCCATAATGTCACTTCCATGAACGTGGGGTATTTCTCCATCCAACCCGAATACTCGAAAAGCTATATCAATTACGACATGTTCAAAGGGCAGCAGTTGGTACAAAAAACCAAATTTTTCCGGCATGTCCGGTTTGAAAAACCGCTGATGGTGAAAATGGATGGTCGGAAGAGGATTGCTGTGATTACTGCACAATAAGACGGTTCATTCAACCCACTATCTATACTCTTTTACAACTTACAAATTTTCATTAGAATGATTGATAGCATATCATGCCATTGATGGGGTCGAATTTCATTTATGTTATCTCAATTGTTGTTGGATTTCATCTAAAATTAATTCAAAATGTCACCCTTACAGGGTTTTGATGCACTATTGATAAGTTGATGGTTATAATCATACCACCCTTTCAGGGTTGATCTGCGAGAAAACAGTGCTGCTCTACCCTTCAGGCTGTTTCTCCAATATTCAAGATAGCAGAGACGGGATTTTTTTCAATCCCGAAGGGATGAAATGATTCTAACCATTGGATGACTGCTGGATTCGGTAACCCCGAAGGGGTGACATTTTTCAAACCTTGTCAGATTTAACACCCTCAAGATCCTACTTAATCGCTTTATACAACTTACAAATGTTCATTTGAATGATTGACAGCATTTCAGGCCATTGAAAGGGGTTGAATTTCTTTGATTTTATCTCAATTGTTGTTGGATTTACCCCTAAAGCAATTCAAAATGTCACCCTTTCAGGGTTTTGATGAACTATCGATGACCTGATGGTAATAAACATACCACCCTTTCAGGGTTGATCTGCGAGAAAACAATGCTGTCTTTGAATATTGTTAATCATCTAATCCGCATCCCAGTATTATTTAAAAATTCATTAAATTTACACCGAAATTGAAAAGGTTTTTTCTCCTGTCCGAGATTTTAAAGGAAATGACCTTTCAACAATCAAAAAAAAAATTGAGCTATGAAAAAAATTTCCCTCTTTTTGTTGATGCCAATGTTACTGATTATAGCATTGACAGGCTTGCAGGCACAGCAAATTACCAGTGTTCAGCGGGGCGCACCATCCATCGTGATTGACCCCATGGAGGTTACGTTTTTTTGGTCAGGTGGTCAACAGATTCTAACTAAAACGGTTTTGGTTACAAATGAAGGTTCGGAACCTTTAACCTTTGACATTTTTGCTATGCAATTGCCGGGCGCCGGCCCCGATGTGGTTGTTGATCCTGAGTTTGTTGCCGGACAATATGCCCTGCGCGCTGCTCTTCAAAGTGATCCGAATTCCGAACGTGCGCCTGGTTCTTATTTTGGAAATGAGGTAATCAATTCCGATGCTGATTATGATTTACAGTTTGAATATGCCTGCGGCGATGCTTCAGGCGAAGCCGGCATTGAAACCGACGGAAACTTTTTCTATACCACGAAATGGAACGGCAGCGGTTTCTTCAAATACCATATTGACGGAACTTTCCTTGGCGCTTTTCAGGTAGGAACGGTAAACGCTATCCGCGATCTTGCCTACGACGGAACCTATTTTTATGGTGGCGCAGCCGCTACTACTGTTTATATAATGGACTTCAACACTAACACGCTGATTGGTCAGTTCACAGCGCCTGTAGCTGTGCGCGCCATCGCTTATGATTATGGTGAGGAAGGATTCTGGGCTAACAACTGGTCAACCACACTAACCTTATTCAATCAGTCGGGTGTCGTTCTGAACACCATTCCAACCCAGGGCGAAGAGAACTTCTATGGTTTGGCTTTTGATCCGCAGGGACCTTACCTCTGGGGTTACAGCCAGCGTACAGGAACAAGTCAGAACATTCTATACAAGTATGCATTGCCAAGCGGCCAGTTCTTACTTGAATTTGACGTGTTCCCATTATTGTCACTTGTTACAACTGGCGACATAGCCGGAGGTCTGGCTTTTCACATGGGTATCGAATTGGGATTATGCTCTCTGGTGGGGCTTGTACAGAACAAGTGTATCTGGGTGCTTGAAGTTGGAGTATACTCCTATCCTCCAAGTATTGATGTTGGCGTTCAGTCAATCGTTTCTCCGACTTCCGGTGTTAGTCTTGGCAACGAACAGATCGTAATCAAAGTAAGAAATAATTCCTACCCTGCGCAATCTAATATCCCATGGTCAGTAACCTGGTCAGGCCAAGGCAGTGGTTCCATCAGCGGCATTTACACCGATACGCTTGCTCCGTGGACCGAAGTTGAAATCACAGCCGGATCAGTTAACATGTCGGCATACGGTACTTATGTATTTGAAGCTTGCACCAACATGGATGGCGACGAATTTCCACTGAATGACTGCAAAACTAAAGTAATTACCTGCCTCGAACCAGGTCTTTGCGTGGATAATCTTTACACAACCGGTTGTTCACTCGGAGACGGATTGACAAGCTGGAATCTCGGATACATTAACATTGACAACATTCCATGTGCCGGTAATCCACCCTGGTATCAAAACTACATGGATCAGATTCATGAGTTATATGTTGGCGAAACTTATGTGCTTTCAGTAACAGCTGGTTATGCAGACACCTACATCGACGTCTGGATTGATTATGATAATGACCTTGAATTCAACAACAACGAGGAGCTTGTTTTGAACGATGCTGTATGCACTTTTGCCGGGACAGCGTACACTTTTAATATTACAACTTCACCCTATGCCCCTCCCGAAACCTGTGCGATGCGGGTAAGAACAAACTATTGGACTCCGGTTACAGGTCCGTGTGAGACATACACTTATGGCAATTGTATTGATTTCAAAGCCGATTTTGGATGTCATCATAATCATTGGCTTACCGCTGAACCGCCCTATGGCACAATAGCGCCTGGCGCTTCAACAGCAATTGCGGTGACTTTTAATTCTTACTATTATTATGGGGGCGAAGGATTACTTAATTTCAACAGCAATGATCCATTAAATCCACTTGTAGAAGTTCCGGTTTATGTGCTTCCCGATCTTGGTTGTCCTTATCCTTTTCCGGAAAATCTGGACTTATCCATCATTTATGGCGACACAACGTTTGCTACTGTAACCTGGGAATTGAATGCTTTAAAGCAAATCACCCGCTCGACTGATGGCTTGAAGGGCAGGGCAACAACCCGGCATGAGAAGAGCGGCGAATTGCTGGGATTTGATATTATTAGAGATGATACCCTGATCGCCACGCTAATCCAGGAGTTTTCCTACACCGATACTATTTTACCCTACTATCTGGCTTGCTACAAAGTTGCAGCACATTACGACGATTGCACTGTAGTTTCAGAGGAGATGGTATGCATTCCTGTTTCAGTTGCCGAAACTGCAGATGAAACGGAGATCAAGGTCTACCCGAATCCAGCCAGAGACCTGTTACATATCGCTGCCACTGGCATTAAAGAAATTACAATACAAGCGATATTGGGAAAGCTGGTTTACAATCAAATGGCCGATAAGGATAACCTGCAAATCAATACCATAGCTTTCAGTAAAGGAATCTATATCATCACTGTAAGGACTGAACAAACCACCTACACAGAAAAACTGATCATACAATAAAAGCCTGTTCGGATTAGCTTTGCAGCAAATATTTACACAGTATGCAATCAGCATAAACCTGCATCTAATCTTTGTTTAAAGCGACAACTCAAAACCGACGCACATCCAACTGTTAACGCTGGTTGGGTTAAGGCTTTGGTAATTCTTCCCCGGGAGTATAAACGGTTTTCTCAATTTTATGCTCAGCAGGTTCCAACGATTGCAGATAACTATAAAGTGCTTTGAGATCATCGTCATGCATTCTCGAATAGGAACCCCATGGCATTGGGCTGCCTTTGTGAATTCTACCGTGTTTAAAACGGTTAATGAATTGTTCTTCTGTCCAGTTAGTCATTACTCCGGTGGTTGGGTGAGGGGTTAAATTTGGTGACACATAAGCATATCCTTCAGAAAAAGCATTGGGAGGAAATAAAAATCCACCGGCATAATCAGGTCCCTGCTGGTTGCCAAAATCATCCATTTGAATATGACAACCTTTACAGTTACTAATGTCCTGAGCAATGTACCTGCCATATTCCAGCACATCATCAGTAGGTACATTCGTTGGCGGAGCGGTTTTTGGCCCCCTGGGGCTGATCACCCCAAACGCAGATAGTGCCTTTGCAACAAACCCCAAATCACTGCGATCAACCTGGTTGTAAACCGGCTCCTGGCTGCGCAGGAAAGAAATGATGGCAGTAAGGTCTTCATCACTCATTCCCTGGTATTCCATAAATGGGAATAGTGTCGTTCCGTCACTTTTTACCATGTGCCTGATGCTTCTGGTAATCTCAGCATCAGTCAGTTGTCCTATGCCGGTTTCAGGACATGGGGTCAGGTTTGGCGCCCTAAAAACGCCAAAACCTGGAAAGCTTTCTTCCCAACCACCGATGAGTGGCATTTTTAAACCATTGTCCACAGCCAGCATTTTATCAGGTGGAACATGACAGGTGGCGCAATGTGATGGACCGTAAACAAGGTACTCGCCTCGTGCAATCACCGCAGAATCTATGCTCGCCTTGATGTTGGGATAAGGGGCTTCATATTTTTTGTCCCACGAAAGTTGAACAAAGCTGTAGAACCCGGCAACGATCAGAATCAGCACGATAGCGGTCCATTTCAGCAATTTAAGTAGTGTTTTCATGTTGACTGATTTGTTTGAATTGTGGTTTTTAGATTTTGTTTTCGAAAAAAATGACCCATTGTCTCTGCGAAATCTTAGCAAATAATGATGTTCAGATTCTGTAAATAAACTAAGGAGCCATTAATTTCATCACAAAGCTAAACAGTATTAAAATACTAAAATAATATTTTTTAATTATTTAACAAAAATCTAAATGATAAGGACTTAGCTCCATATGTTCAGGCAAGAAATTATTTTGTGTATGTTTGCTCAATAATTTTAACCAATCATGGAAGATATAAAAAGCAGGATTCAGAAACTCAGTACAGACTTTCTGGAGGAGGTGATTTCTTTCAGACGGGAATTGCACCGTTACCCTGAGCTTTCGATGCAGGAATTCAGAACATCGAAGTTTGTGGTAAAACAGTTGGCTTCTTTTGGGATCAGGAATTTTCAGGTTGTGGCCACAACAGGGATCATGGCTTTGATCGAAGGACGAAATCCGGGGAAAAAGACCATTGCCCTGAGGGCGGATATGGATGCATTACCCATACAGGAATTGAATGACGTGGATTACAAATCTCAGCACCCCGGAGTGATGCATGCCTGCGGACATGATGTCCATACGGCTTCTCTGCTGGGAGTGGCAAAGATCCTTCATGAACTCAGCAATCAATTTGAAGGAACGGTTAAGCTTTTCTTTCAGCCATCAGAGGAAAATTACCCTGGTGGCGCTACGATGATGATAGGAGAGGGGGTAATGGAAAATCCACGTCCGGCGCATGTTTTCGGGCAACATGTCTATCCTGAACTTGAAGTTGGAAAAATTGGCATTAAAAGCGGGAAATATATGGCCTCCACCGATGAAATTCATTTGACGGTGAAAGGGAAAGGTGGCCATGCAGCCAATCCATGGAAGAATGTTGACCCCGTGCTGATTGCTGCACACATCATCGTTGCACTCCAACAGATAGTTAGCCGCAATGCCTCCCCTGAAATCCCGACAGTCCTTTCTTTCGGCCGGATTATAGGAAATGGGCAAACCAATATTATTCCTGATGAAGTGACCCTTGCAGGAACCATCAGGACTTTTGATGAGCGCTGGAGAAAGGAAGTCCATCAAAGAATTACACTAATGGCAAGGTCAATCGCTGAAGGCATGGGAGGCAGTTGCGAGGTTCAGGTACATGCTGGTTATCCTTTTGTCTACAATGATCCTGAAATCACTGCAAAAGCATGGGATTGGGCTGTTGACTACCTGGGGCCGGAAAATGTTGTAGAGCTCCCGCTGCGCATGACCGCTGAAGATTTTTCTTATTTTGCCAACGAAGTGCCATCCTGTTTCTATCGCCTTGGAACAGCCAACTTTGAGCAAGGTACAGTCTCCGGACTGCATTCTGCTACATTTAATGTGGACGAAAAATCACTCCAAACCGGCATGGGACTTATGTCTTGGTTCGCAATGAATGCATTGAAATGATTCAATCATAGCATTTTTCCGAAAAACACAATAACCTGATAACCGGACGACCACTTCAACACACTAACACTCAACACAATTACTTTGTCTATTTTTGCCCTCTGGATTAACAACAAATCAGCTTGCATTCAAATTCATGGATGGTATCGAAAAGAGCAAAGGGTACATTAGAGGGAATTATTATACGATTGTCGTTTACCGGCTGTGTATTGCATTCCTGTTCCTGTGGTTGAGCAGGGTAATGTTTTATTTTTTTAATTTGCATTACTTTGAGCACCTTCTCACCAATGATGTGTTAAAACTCTTTTTTTTCGGAATTCGTTTCGACCTTTCCACACTTTTTACCCTCAATACGGTTTTCATCGTCATGATGACCATACCGTTGCCGTTCAGACGTTTAAGGGTCTACCGAACGGTTGCCGATCTGTTTTTTTTTATTCCGAATCTTGCGGGAATTTCGCTTAACCTCGCTGACATCGTTTACTTCCGTTTTACGCAAAAACGAATGACAGGAGACATCTTTGACTTCGTTGTAAATGATGTGCCCATGGACACCCTCCTTCCTCAGTTCATCAGGGATTTTTGGCCCTATTTCCTGATTACACTTTTTTTGGCCATTGTATGTATTGTTTTGGTGAAAATGGTTTCTTTCAGTAAAAGAAGATTTACGGACGGTTTACTCACATATTACCAGATGCAGGTGATTTCTTTCATCCTTTCATTGGCAGTAACAATCATCGGAATCAGAGGTGGGTTTCAGCTTAAACCAATTAAGGTGATTACTGCCGCTAAATATACCCAGTCGCGTAACGTACCCATTCTTCTGAATACTCCGTTTACCATCATAAAGACAATTGACCAGCAATCTGTGAATTTCGTTCAGCATTTTGATGAAAACGAAATTGATGAGATCTATTCCCCGGAGCATAATAGTGATAAATTGCATACGTTGGGAAACGATTCACTCTTTCAACAAAAAAACATCGTCTTGATTATCATGGAAAGCCTTTCGAGTGAGCACATTGGAGCATTCAATCGTCATTTAGAACATTACCAGGGTTTTACACCATTTCTTGATTCACTGATGCAGCATAGTTTGGTTTTTAATGGTTTTGCCAACGCCAAACAATCTATCGAAGGAATACCGGCTATTGTTGCCTCCTTGCCCGGACTAATGGATCGTAGTTTTATCAACTCACCTTATTCGGGAAATGCGATGAACAGCCTGGCCAGTTTACTTGGGGAAAAAGGTTATCATACCTCTTTTTACCACGGAGGAACAAATGGCACGATGGATTTTGACCGGTTTGCAGATCTTGTCGGTTTTGATAATTATTTCGGCAGGGAAGAATACAACAACGATGACGATTTTGATGGCAGGTGGGGAATCTTTGACGAACCATTTTTTCAATATTTCGCACGCCATCTTGCGAAGACCCCACAACCTTTCCTGTCCGTTTTGTTTTCATTGTCTGCTCATCATCCCTACACTATTCCTCAAGAGCATACCGGTAAATTTATGAAAGGAAACCTTGAAATACAGGAGGCCATCATGTACTCCGATTTTGCCTTAAGGCGCTTTTTTAAAACCGCTTCAAAAATGCCCTGGTTCAAAAATACATTATTTGTGATCACAGCCGATCACACCTCTGAAGCTGACCTGCCGGAATATAAAACGCGTTTCGGTATGTTCAGGATTCCAATTCTCTTTTTTGACCCAAATAAAAACCTTCCTGCAACAATCAACAAAGTA
Organism: Bacteroidales bacterium; assembly: GCA_014860585.1. NCBI lineage: Bacteria > Pseudomonadati > Bacteroidota > Bacteroidia > Bacteroidales > Bacteroidales bacterium. The sequence continues at coordinate 15,816 of JACZJL010000018.1, forward strand.
ACCAGCCAGGTGGACATTATGCCCTCGTTATTGAGTTTGCTTAATTTTGATGCCCCTTTCATTTCTTTTGGCCAAAACCTTTTCGACGAAAGTCAACAATCATTTGCAGTGACTCATTTGAATGGTATTTACCAGATCATTCAGGAAGATTATGTACTTGAGTTTGATGGAGTAGAAAGCCTGGCACTTTACAATGTAAACGAGGATATTTTTATGAAAAATAACCTGCTTTTCACCGAATCAGAAAAGGTGAATACTATGGAACGCCTGCTAAAAGCGTACATTCAGCAATATTATACCCGGTTGAAGTTAAACAGGATGACTGCAGAATAATGGAACAAGTTGTCAATAAAATCCCTATCCTCTTCATTGTCAATCCCTTTTCGGGTGTTGGGCGAAAGAAACAGATCGAATATCAATTAGAGAAAAAGCTCGATTTACAAAAATTCGATTATCGCGTGAGCTACACTGAATATCCTTTGCATGCCACAAAATTAAGCGAAGAAGCTGTAAAAACCGGAGTAAAAGTTATTGTTGCCGTGGGAGGCGATGGGACAGTGAACGAAACAGCCCGACCGATGATCGGAACAGAGGTTACACTCGGGATAATCCCTTCAGGTTCAGGTAACGGATTGGCCAGACATCTGCAAATACCAGGCGACCTCGACAGAGCCATCAGAATTATAAACCTTTGCCAAACACGAAAGATTGACACAGTTGAAATCAATGACCAGGTATTTTTAAGCATTGCCGGAGTGGGGTTCGATGCCCATGTGGCGGCAAAATTTGCACAGCAGTCACAACGTGGATTTTTTGGCTATGCAAAAGTGGCTCTCCGTGAATACTTCCGGTATCGACCAAAAAAGTTTAAACTTATCATTGATGGTAAAAGGTACTACCGGGAGGCACTTTTTATCAGTTTTGCCAACTCTGACCAGTTTGGTTACAACACTTCCATTTCACCTAATGCAAGCATCGATGATGGAATGATTGATGTTTGTATTGCAAAAAAAACAGCTTTGTGGAAAACAATACTTTGGGCGCCATTTCTGGTTGCACGCAAAATCCATAGAACACCTTACGTGGAGATAATTCGAGCCCGCGAGCTGGACATTCGCCAGAAGAAGAAAACCATCAACCTTGACGGCGAACCCGTGAAGGTTGGAAAAAGGCTCCATATTCACGTGATTCCGGCTTCGCTGAACGTGATAGTGCCCTGATCAATTAATTTTCGGTGGTTAAGCTGCAGCCTGAATCATACCTCCGGACTTCTTTTACCGAACTCTATATCAACATCTTCCTCCACCCAATCGTAAACATAATAGATCCCAAACATCCCGATAAATTCATCAAAGCGCCTGATCTTATCCTCACCATACCGGATGAGGTTTTGGTAAATCCTCTTCAGTTTTTTCGGATGGGTCAGGTTTTTTCCTGATTTCGAAAAAAACTTGTCGGCGTAGCAGAGGATTTTTTCCTCGATGGTTACCGGCATCATCTCACGATTTGGAATCGGCAGGGTGTGTTTAATGATCTCTTCTACAGTAATTCCGGTTCCTGTGTGTCTTTCGCAGAAAGGAGCTATGTCGTGTAATCCTTCTGCTTCTAAGATCTCCCGGCCTAAATAGCCATGACAGATGTAGGGAAATTCACCAAAACAGCCAAGATCGGGAGCGTTGGTTTTCACAATACCGATGTCGTGAAGCATCGCAGCCTGTTCGAGAAGTTTGGTGTTCACATTAAACTGAGGATTCTTTTGTGCAATTTTGAGCGAAAGTTCTTTTACTGCACTTGAATGAAGGGTAACTACATAGAGTGCTTCACTTCCGGGTTTGAAATACTTCTCAAGTAATTGGATAGGTTTAATCATAGGAGGTGATTTTTGTGGTAAGATAGTGAACGTATCGAATTTGATGAGCGGGATAAATTATCTTTCATCCGTTAGATCATGTCTGAATATTCATTCAAAGAAAAAAATCCAAAGTTCATGCTAACCATTGTTTTTACATTTCTCCAAATAAACTGAAGATCATACGTATGTAAGTGTAGTAGCTCATACCAAAGTCTTCGTAGCCTGTAAGGTTGATCTTTTTCCAGTAAAGCTGGACACCGGGATCGATAGAAATGCTTTCTGTCAGAATAAACTTCAATCCGCCGTTAAAGAATATCCCATAACCCATTCCACCCTGGTAAACCGAATATTCTGTCTGGTTTGAGTTGGGTACATAATTCTGATTAAGATAGTTATTTACGATGCTGTACTCTTTATTCCCAATCTGAATTCTGTTTTCGAGCACTTCGGTACTGTTGAAGTGAAAGCCGGTTTCTATAAAGACACTGGTCATCTGGCCGGTTCTGTAAAATTTGCTGATGCCGAGGTCAATATTAATCCTCTCTTCTTCGCCCCTGATATAGGCCTGACGGAGTGCCGGTTCGGAAAAACCGGTGATTGAATCAATTACCAATTGAAATGCTCCACTGGTTTTGAGTTTCACATAATTTGACTGGATAAAAATTCCTGTGGTATTGTTGAAATTGTATTTCACATAAAAGCCGGGCGATATGGCAGCGTCATATTTCATACTCTCGGGATAATAAATCCACCATTGAGCAGTATCCCCTGAAGGTACATTGTAGATTGCTCTCCACTGGTCGTAAGCGCCATTCCATGAAGGAGGAACCTCGTCAAAGCCTTTGATGATGTCGCGGCTGTTGAGCTCCTGCCTGATTTCCTGGTACCAGTAATAGTTATTGAGAACCCAGGCAATATTGTTTTCATTTTGTGGCAGCCCGCTGTAAAACTGGGCTGAGCCTTTATTGGCAAAGTACATCCCCATATTGATACCAAAACGCCAACCGGTAAGATTGTACTCACTCCAGTTTTTTTCATCCTCAGTAAATTTTGGTTCCCTAACCTGGGCATTCAATGTTGATGTCGCTAAAATAAGCATGATCGCAAGAAAAGCCTTTAGCACATGCAGATCAAATTTGGGAGTTATCATCTTTTAAAGTTAATTTATGAAATCACTGACAAAAATAATCAAAACCGTTTGCAAAAAATGAAAAGAACCTGTTTGTAAAAAATAAATTAGTTTAGTGCTTTCAAAACTATGATCGACCTGATGAATTTAAATCAATTGAAAAGTGCCTTTCACGATCGCTATCCGGGTGGTGTAGATCAATTACTTATCGCATTTGCTCCCGGCAGGGTTAATTTGATTGGCGAACACACCGATTATAACGGAGGTTTTGTGTTACCGTGTGCCATCTCTTTTGGTACGTGGCTTTTGATGAGAAAGAACAATGACAATCTGCTCAGGTTGGCCTCTGGAAATTTTGACTTATCTGCCGAAATTCCTATAGAAAAAGTGAACCAAAAAAATGAAGTTAGCTGGGTAAATTATCCTTTGGGCGTCATCAATGAGCTGATAGAGTTAGGTTTAAATCTATCCGGCCTTGATTTGTTTTTTTATGGCAACATTCCTTCTGGAGCTGGATTATCATCATCAGCATCAATCGAAGTAGTAACAGCAGCTGCCTTAAATCAGCTTTATGGCCTGAATCTCAATTTGGTTGATCTGGTCGTCCTGTCGCAGCGGGCTGAAAACCGGTTTGTTGGGGTTAATTGTGGTATCATGGATCAATTTGCTGTGGGTTTGAGTAAGAAAGGTCATGCCTTATTCCTAAATTGTCATTCACTTAATTATGAATTACCCCCTCTAAATCTTGGTACTTACCGCATTGCTATAGCAAATACAGGTAAAAAGCGTCAGCTGGCTGAATCAAAATATAATGAGCGGGTTTCGGAGTGTGACAAAGCTGTTGAATATATTTCCAAGGTCAAGCCAATTGGTTCACTTGGGGAGTTAAGTTACCAGGAGTTTGTTGACCTGAGCCATATTATTCCAGATATCATTATTCGTAAAAGAGCCAAGTATGTGGTATCGGAAAACCAGCGTGTGATGGATGCTGTGAATGCCCTTGCAAAAGGAAACCTTCGCCTCTTTGGCAGCCTGATGAACGCTTCGCATAACTCACTCCGCTTTGACTATGAAGTGACAGGTGAAGAACTGGATGTCATCGTTGAAGAAGCGCGAAATGTTGAGGGGGTTTTGGGTGCTCGTATGACCGGCGCCGGATTTGGCGGATGTTCAGTCAATATTGTAGCCGGAAGTCAATTAGAAAATTTTATCAGCCAGGTTGGAGAGAATTACTTTAAAAAAACCGAACTTCACGCGGAGTTTTACATTTCGGAAACAGGTGACGGGGTTAAAATTGTTGAATATTAATCATTTCACATAAAAAACCAATGGGAAAATCAGACAAAAACAGCAAAGAAAAAGAAGAAGAAAAACCAAAGAAGCTTTCGACCGAATTTTACGAAAAAGAGCTGGGTAAACTGCAGATCGAACTGGTAAAACTGCAGGAATGGGTTAAGCTGAAAGGGCTGAAGGTAGTAGTGGTCTTCGAAGGGCGCGATGCTGCAGGAAAAGGGGGAACAATTAAAAGAATTATACAAAGCCTAAACCCCAGGATTTGTCGTGTGGCTGCTCTTGGTACGCCTACCGAACGGGAAAAAACACAATGGTATTTTCAGCGCTACGTGCCCCACCTGCCATCTGGTGGTGAAATCGTCCTGTTTGACCGGAGCTGGTACAATCGTGCTGGTGTGGAGCGTGTAATGGGATACTGCTCTGACGATGAATATTGGGAATTTCTTCGTTCGTGTCCAAACTTCGAGCGAATGTTGATCCGTTCCGGGATCATTCTTATAAAATACTGGTTCTCAGTAAGCATTGAAGAACAGGAAAGACGGTTTCAGGCACGGATATTAGATCCTACAAAACGATGGAAACTCAGCCCCATGGATTTGAAATCGAGGGAATTATGGGTTGAGTATTCAAAGGCTAAAGACGAAATGTTTGCTTACACCGACACCAAGGTATCGCCGTGGTATGTTGTTCCGTCCGATGACAAAAAACGCGCACGGCTCAATTGTATTCATCACCTGCTGCGTATGGTTCCTTACGAAGACCTGACGCCTGGAGAGTTTGAACTTCCTGAACGTCCAAACGGAAAAGGGTATGTCAGACCACCCTTCGATGAGCAGACCTTTGTTCCGGATGTTTATTAGCCGATTTGTTATTTTAATTCAATTTTCACATTTACTTGAATACTTTTCTGACTTGTATTTCCAGAAATTGAATTCAGTCAATTCCTGATTTCTGATCCCAAAACGGCACATTCAATTTGAAATAGAGCAACCCGTAAAAATGAATCAAAATGCATGTATACACTGTGGCGCCGATTGCGGAAATAGCCCTGTGGTATGGAACGAAAAAATGTTCTGCTGCCATGGCTGTAAGGCAGTTTACGAAATCCTTCACGAAAAAGAACTTGGCCAGTATTACGAAATCCAACCCATGTCTGGAATCCGGATCGAGACCCCACAGCAGCTAAAAAAATTTGAATTTCTTGATAACCCTGAGATAGCGGCAAAACTTCCGGATTTTATGGATGGAAATGCGACCAGGGTTACTTTTTTTATCCCGACAATCCATTGTGCCTCCTGCATCTGGCTGCTTGAGCATTTGAACACCCTTCACCCGGGCATTTCCTTTTCTGATGTGAATTTCCCGAAAAAAGAGGTTCATATCTCCTTCAAAAACGATCAGATCACTTTGAGGCAGTTGGCTGAGCTTCTGGCGGCCATTCACTATGTACCCGAAATCACCCTGGATCGTCTGGAACCAGGAAAAAAACCAAAAATAGACCGTAGCCTGCTGATCAGGATTGGGATCGCTTCGTTCAGTTTCCTGAATATTATGATGTACAGTTTTCCTGAGTATCTGCCGGGTGGCGATTTGCTTGAACAGGAGTTTAAACATATTTTTGGATGGCTCAGCTTTTTACTGATCCTCCCTGTGGTTTTTTACAGTGCCAGCGATTATTACCTATCAGCCTGGAAAGGGCTCAGGCACAAAATTATCAGCATCGACCTTCCGATAAGTTTGGGTATTATCGCTTTGTTTTTGCAAAGCAGCTGGGAAGTATTTAACGGAAATGGAATCGGGTACATGGATTCATTGGCCGGTCTGATCTTTTTCCTGTTAATTGGAAAATGGTACCAGGGAAAAACCTACCAGGCGCTTTCATTCGAGCGGGATTATAAGTCGTATTTTCCGGTTGCAGTAACCCAAATCATTGTTGGAAAAGAAACAATAACACCCATCAAAGACCTTAGAAAAGGAGACCGGATTTTAATTCGCAATCAGGAATTGATCCCGGCAGATGCACGCATAATCAAAGGTAAAGGCAATATTGACTACTCGTTCGTCACCGGTGAAGCGCTGCCGGTTCCAAAATCTGAAGGCGATTTTATTTATGCCGGAGGCCGCCAGATCGGCAGTTCGTTTGAGCTGATCGTAGAAAAGGAAGTGGAACAAAGTTACCTGACCCGGCTCTGGGATCAAAAAAGTACGAAAGATGAGGCTTCATCACTCAGAAACCATGTGAACAACATTAGTCACTATTTCACGATCGTAATTCTAATCATAGCTTTCACCTCGTTCTTTTACTGGTTAGGTGAAGGCATTTCGGTTGCAGTGTATGTATTCAGTTCTGTGCTAATCATCGCATGTCCCTGTGCACTGGCACTCACTGTACCTTTCACTTTTGGAAGCACTATGCGGGTTTTCGGTCGCAGAGGTTTTTATCTCAAAAAGACTGATGTTGTCGAACAGCTTTATCGCACCGATACCATTGTTTTTGATAAAACCGGCACCATAACAATCAACCGGGAAGTTGATGTTGAATTTTATGGGGAACTGATTACCAGTGAAGAAAAAAGTATGATTCGATCCCTGGTCAGGCATTCATCACATCCATTAAGTAAAACCGTTTATGACCATTTAAACTTGTTTGATACTTCCGAACCACAGACTTTTGAGGAAATTCCCGGGATGGGAATAACGGGTAGTATCCATGGAATAAGGCTGAACATTGGTTCCCGGCAATTTGTAGCCGGAACATCTGATCACTCAGAGATTAAAGAAAGCCGTGTTTATGTGAGTTTCAATAATGAACTTAAAGGTTATTTTGCCATTGGAAATGCTTACAGAAAAGGGTTGCAGGAAGTGATGACACAATTGGGCGGCAGGTATGATCTCCATTTGATTTCCGGTGATAATGAAGCGGAACGAGAAAAACTCGCTGTGATCTTTGGTAAGGATGCAACATTACTTTTTAACCAAAGTCCCGCAGATAAAAAGGAATATATTCAAAAATTGAAAAAGCAGGGTAAAAAAGTTTTGATGGTCGGAGACGGGCTAAATGATGCCGGCGCCCTCCTCGAAAGCGATACTGGTGTGACAATCGCTGATGATGTTTTCAGTTTTTCGCCTGCTTGTGATGCCATTATGACTTCCTCCAGATTTGAAATAATTGATCGTTTTATTGCTTTTACAAGGTCAAGTTTTCATGTGATCAGGGTGAGTTTTCTGATTTCACTGATTTATAATGTTATTGGGCTTTCATTTGCAGTCGCGGCTTTGCTTTCGCCTCTTGTTGCTGCCATTCTTATGCCCGCTAGTTCTATCTCTGTAGTCGCATTTGCAACACTTTCCATCAATCTGATTGCAAAATATAAACTCCCTGTTTCGGAGCGATGATTTTTTAAAATTTCAGAAAATTTTTTTAATCTTCATTCATAATCAGCGCGTTTCTATTTAGATGAATTTTAAATTAACTGATCGATGATGAAATATTATTTCATTTCATACTTTTGTCTCAGTTTTTCTCAAATAAGAACTGTTTTATTGAAATGTCAGCAATCATCTTCCTCATCATCATTGGAATAATAGTCGCAGCGGGATTTCTTGCAGCCTTTATCTGGGCAGTCAGAAGTGGGCAATATGATGATGATTATTCACCGTCGGTAAGGATGCTTTTTGACAACAAAACAAAGGTTGGTGAGGAACAAACAAAAGAGAAACAGAACAACAACATTGATAATCAATAATACGACTATGGATCTACAGAAGTTTACTTACGACAACAAGATCTCGCGTTTATTTATGAATGCAACAATACTTTGGGGTATTGTGGGTATGCTTGTTGGGTTGATCATCGCATTCGAACTTTTTTTGCCAAATCTGAGCCAGGGTATTCCCTGGTTATCATTCGGAAGGCTGCGACCTTTACATACAAATGCTGTAATTTTTGCTTTTGTTGGTAATGGTATGTTTACAGGGATTTACTATTCGACTCCCCGCCTTTTAAAAACTCCCATGTACAGTGAGCTATTGGGTAAGATTCATTTTTGGGGATGGCAGTTGATTATCGTTGCCGCAGCCATCACATTACCTTTGGGATATACGGTTGGTAAAGAGTATGCCGAGTTGGAATGGCCGATTGATATTGCAATAGCCCTTGTTTGGGTAGTTTTTGGGATTAACCTGATTATGACCACGGTTAAGCGGAGAGTAAAACATATTTATGTAGCCATTTGGTTTTATATTGCCACTTTTGTTACTGTTGCCGTGCTTCACATTGTCAACTCGGTCGCTATACCGGTTTCCCTTTTTAAAAGCTATCCGGTGTATGCAGGTATTCAGGATGCTTTGGTGCAGTGGTGGTATGGGCATAATGCGGTGGCTTTTTTCCTTACGACGCCATACCTTGGCCTGATGTACTATTTTGTGCCGAAGGCAGCCAACCGTCCGATTTATTCCTATAAGCTTTCCATTATCCACTTTTGGGCACTCATTTTCCTTTATATCTGGGCAGGTCCGCACCATTTGCTTTATTCCGCCTTACCCGACTGGGCTCAGGCACTCGGAGTGGTGTTCTCGGTCATGCTTATTGCACCATCATGGGGAGGCATGCTGAATGGATTATTGACTCTCAGAGGAGCCTGGGATAAGGTACGTGAGAGCCCCGTGTTAAAAATGTTCGTGGTTGGTGTTACAGCTTATGGTATGTCAACTTTCGAGGGTCCGATGTTATCGCTTAAAACCGTTAACGCCCTTACCCATTTTACCGATTGGACCATAGCCCACGTGCATATAGGCGCCCTGGGTTGGAACGGCATGCTTACTTTTGGTATGCTTTACTGGTTGCTGCCTAAATTGTATAATACCAAGCTGCACAGTGTTAAAATGGCCAATGCTCATTTTTGGCTGGCAACCACAGGGATGCTTTTCTTTGCTATCCCGCTCTATTTTGCCGGGGTAACGCAAAGTTTGATGTGGAAGCAATTCACTGCTGAAGGTTACCTCACCTATCCCAATTTTATCGAAACGGTTGTTCAAATTTTGCCCATGTATCATTTCCGCGCTTTTGGCGGAATCCTTTACATAACGGGAGTGATTCTGATGATTATCAACCTGGTAAAAACTGCAGGCCATGGAAATTTCAAACCTGTTGAACATGATGAGGCCCCATCACTGCATACTCACGATCTTAAAAAAGACAAAGGACACCGTGTTATTGAAGGCAAACCTGTAATATTCACTATTTTAGCCACAGTAGCCATTTTGATTGGCGGAATTGTGGAATTTGTACCCATGTTTATGGTTCAATCCAATGTTCCGACAATTGCAAATGTTCAGCCCTACACACCTCTCGAATTGCAAGGACGCGATATTTATGTCAGGGAAGGATGTTACAATTGCCACAGCCAGATGATACGACCGTTCCGTTCTGAGGTTGAACGGTATGGCGAGTACACTAAAGCGGGTGAAACAGTGTATGATCATCCCTTCCAGTTTGGGTCAAAACGGACAGGGCCGGATTTGGCGAGGGAGGGCGTCAAAGGTGGTGCGATTTACAAACCGGATTCATGGCATTTCAATCACTTCCTGGAACCACAGAAACTGGTTGCTCAATCCATTATGCCACCTTATCCCTGGCTCATTTCACGTGACCTGGATATCAGTACTACTCCAAAGAAAATAAAAGTGATGCAAACATTTGGAGTCCCTTACCCGGATGGCTATGCTGAAAAAGCAAACGATGACCTGATGAAACAGGCTGGTCAAATAGCCCAGGGGTTGCGCGATGGAGGCATTGAGGTGGCGGATAATAAAGAAGTGATTGCCCTGATTGCGTACATTCAGCGATTGGGAACGGATATTAAAAAAACAGAACCTGCTGCTAAACCCCGCAAACGTTAATATTTTTGATTCCCATGAAGATCGTTACTAATATCCTCGAAAATATTGCAGACATCCAATGGTTTCCAATCATCGGCCTGATCATCTTCTTTTTGTTCTTTTCCGTATTGTTGTTCAGGGTGTTCAGGATGAAGAGCAGTGAAGTTGATGCTGCAAGCCATCTGCCGCTTGAGGATGATGACGATGTGTCAATAGGTGACTTTAGGTAAAACATCAGCAAAAAAAAGTAAAAATTATGATTACTACAGACAATACTCCGGAAAAGAAACAGGAAGAATACGAAATTGATACACTGACCAATAAACGCCTGTTGAGCGACCATGATTATGATGGCATACGCGAACTGGATAATGATTTGCCTTCATGGTGGATTTGGCTCTTTATTATCACTATTGTTTTTTCAATCGTCTATCTGGAAAGAATTTGGATTTTCAAGGCCAAAGACCTGATTCAGGAGAAAGAATATGCCCATGAAATGGCTATCGTTCAAAAGGAAAAAGAAGCATTGGCAGAAGCAAATTTCGAAGTCGCTCTACTTACCGATCCTGCCTCGATAGCTTCAGGCAAAGAAACATGGTTAAAAATCTGTGCAGTCTGTCACCTTGCCGATGGCGGTGGTTTGGTTGGACCTAATATGACTGATAATTACTGGATTCATGGCAACACTGTTGCGGACCTTTATAAAACTGTCGAAGAGGGGGTGATTGAAAAAGGAATGATTCCTTATAAAGATCAGATGTCACCCCGTAAACGGCTTGAAGTAGTGAGTTTTATCCTAAATGAACTTGTCGGCTCAACACCGGCCAATCCAAAAGCATCAGAAGGGGAACTTTACCAATAACAGATAATTATTTTTGAACAGATTCATTGTTAGTGGTTTTCAGAGCATATTACCGAATGATACGATATAACGTGGAGTCTTGTAACCACGATAAAAACGGGGCGTAAACGAAAAGCCATACGAGTAGTAAAAATTCAAAACAATAATCATCATGAAAAAGAACATTGCTGAATTTATTGGAACATTCTGGTTAGTCCTGGGAGGCTGTGGAAGTGCCGTTTTAGCAGCCGCTTTTCCTGAAGTCGGTATTGGGCTGGTCGGAGTTTCATTTGCATTTGGTTTAACCGTGTTGACCATTGCGTATTCCTTAGGTCACATTTCAGGTGCTCACCTAAATCCTGCCGTAACTATTGGTCTCTGGGCAGGCGGCCGGGTTGGTGGTAAAGACATTCTTCCTTATGTCATCTCACAGATACTGGGTGGAATTGCGGCGGCTGCAGTTCTTTATATTATTGCAACCGGAAATGGTTCTGAAATTGGAAATTTTGCAGCCAATGGGTATGGAGAACATTCACCCGGACAATACGGCCTTCTGGCCGCATTGGTTACTGAGTTTGTCATGACTTTTATGTTTCTGATCATCATCCTGGGAGCAACAGACGAAAAAGCACCTAAGGGATTTGCCGGACTTGCCATTGGGCTGGCATTGACTTTAATTCATTTGATCAGTATCCCTGTTACGAATACCTCAGTTAATCCAGCAAGAAGTATCAGTCAGGCTGTTTTTGTCGGAGATTGGGCTATATCCCAACTCTGGCTGTTTATCCTCATTCCGGTTCTTGGTGCTATTGCTGCAGGAGCTGTGTACAAATTTCTGAAAAAATAGTTTCATCAAATGATTGAAAGCGAACAAGCATCAACAGCGGAGGAGAAAACTTTTTTCCGCGACCGCATTTCAACAATCAACGAAGAGGGTAAGCGAAGGTGGATTTACCCAAAAAGACCTAAAGGACGTTTAACAAATTTCCGGTGGCTTGTTGCCGGATTTTTGTTAACTTTCTTTTTTGCCGGACCCTGGATTTCATATAAGGGTGAGCCCTTTATGCTTTTCAATTTTTTTGAAAGGAAATTTATTCTTTTCGGACAAATTTTCTGGCCTCAGGATTTTCACCTGATTGTTCTTTCGATTATTACTTTTATTGTTTTTATCATCCTTTTTACCGTCATCTTTGGACGGCTTTTTTGCGGCTGGGCCTGTCCTCAAACGATTTTCATGGAATTTGTATTCAGGCAAATTGAATACCTGATCGAAGGCGATTTCAGCAAGCAGAAAAAGTTGGCAAGGATGCCCTGGAACGTTGAAAAAGTATCGAAAAAAACGCTGAAACACATTATCTTTTATGGTATTGCATTCCTGGTTGCAAACACTTTCCTTTCGTACATCGTTGGAATTGACCAGTTGAAGGAACTGATTTCCGAAGGCCCCTCAGCTAATATGGGAACACTCGTTGCCCTGATGATTTTTTCCGGTGCTTTTTATTTCATTTTTGCTTTCTTCCGCGAGCAGGTTTGTATCCTTGTTTGCCCATACGGCAGATTACAGGGCACTTTGCTCGATTCGCGCACTATCGTTGTTGCTTACGATTACAAACGTGGTGAACCAAAAGGTAAGCACAACCCTCTGGAAGATAGGTCATCATCAGGTAAAGGTGATTGTATCGACTGCCGGAGTTGTGTAACCGTTTGTCCCACCGGAATTGACATCAGGAATGGGACACAACTCGAGTGTATCAATTGCACAGCTTGTATTGACGCCTGCAATGCGATTATGGATAAAGTGAAACTAAAGCGGGGATTGATCCGGTATGACGCTGAAAAAGGAATATCTGACGGGAATCGAAAGATTTTCAATGCCCGGTCAATAGCTTATTCCGTTGCTTTGACCGTATTGCTGATTGTGGTAGGCAGCCTTTTTTCGTTCAGAAGCCTGGTCGAAGTAACGATAATCAGAATGCCGGGAACCATGTTCCAGGAATATGGTCCTAACCATTTTTCAAACATTTACAAAGTGCAAATGGTAAACAAAACAAGGGAGGATTTGCCCATTGAAATTAAACTGCTCGCGCCTGAGGGGGAGATTAAATTTGTAACAGGGGATATTTTTTTGAAAAAGGAAACTATGGGTGAAGCTAACTTCATGGTCATTCTTCCTGCGCAACAGCTCAATTCAAGCAATACTCCGGTTGAGTTTGGTATTTTTAGCCTTGATCAACCGATCACCCGATATAAGCTTAACTTTGTTGGACCAAATTCATTGGATAAATGATGAATAACCGGATTTTAATTGCGTTACAAATAATGATTATTAACGATGAAGTGGAATTGGGGAAGTAAACTTGCAGTAGCCATGGCAGCCTTCATGATCATGGTGATCATCTTTGGTGTGGTAATGTTCAGAGAAGGGGTCGATCTGGTCGAAAGCGACTATTATCCAAAAGGGCAGGCCCACCAGGAATTAATCAATAAGCGTAACAATGCCGCCGGGTTTGCTGACCAGATCAGCCTGAATGTTGACCAGGGTATTATCAGAATAGGATTTCCCGAGCTATTTGATCCATCAAAAATGGAAGGGACAGTGCTGTTTTATCAACGTACATCAGATCAATATGACAAATTAGTAAAACTCGCAGTTGACACAAGTCACTTTTTCAGTTTTCCAACCAAAGGCCTGACGGGACGTTACATTGTTAAAATTGACTGGACTTATGAAGGTGAAGGATTTTATCTCGAAAAAACCATGAATTTACCATGATGTTCCATATTTACACTGCGCTAACGATTGGATTAATAGGAAGCCTGCACTGCATTGGAATGTGCGGGCCTATTGCTGTCTCCCTTCCGCTTGGCAGTCGTAGTTTCGTCGATCGGGCATATGGGGGACTGCTCTATAACTTTGGCCGTACCATTACTTACGGTATCATGGGCGCTATTTTCGGGTTGCTTGGAAAAGGAATTGAAATGGCCGGTTTCCAGCAATGGGCTTCCATTTTGCTTGGCGTAGTGATGATCCTGAGTGTATTGTTTCCATTTCTTTTTAAAAACCGTTTAAATACCAATAGCTTTGGCCAGGGCGTCACCACAAAATTGGTAGCCAAATTAAAGGCTTTGTTCAGCAACCACACCAAGAACAACCTGCTCTTTATCGGGCTGTTGAATGGATTACTTCCCTGCGGGTTGGTTTATGTGGCTATTGCAGGAGCTATCAATACCAATGATGTAGTAGCCGGAATACTTTTTATGGTCGCTTTTGGATTGGGAACAATTCCCTTGCTGCTCACAGTTTCGTTGGTCGGTCATATGATAGGAAGTGCAATGAAAAGAAAGTTGAACCGGATTATTCCGGTGTTTATCATTATTCTTGGAATTATTTTCATTTTAAGGGGAATGTCGCTCGGCATTCCATTCATCAGTCCGAAAGACAAAATGCTTACACCCAACAAAGAAATGAGTGGTGGAGGTTGCTGTAGCAAAGGTGAAACAAAGTTGATGGACAGTCAATTTCAGGAAAATTAGACCAGGCTTGAGCCTTGTTAGATTTACAGCTCCCTGAGGCAATACAAAAAAAATCCGGTCATTGTTTTAGATGATGACCGGATTTTTTATGAAAATCAACCAGTTCAAATGGTATCAGTTAATTATAGATACTAAATTAATCTACTTCCCTTTATTAATCACCATCACATCATAAGACCCGATAAAAGTCTCCCCATTTGCTTTGGTTCCTTCAAGCGTAAGGGTGTTCAATTGGTTGATGTTTAAAGGTAGATTTTTAATCTCCTCAATGAGGAATTTAGCCACAAAATTTCCCTGGTTGTCAGCTTTCCAATGGTCAATGGCAATACCATTGAGAGTCACAGTGGTGGCAGCAACTGCACCATAAGCCAGATCAGTATGAACTGTTACAACCTGTCCGTTATTTTTCAGGTTCAGCACATTGGGTGCAACCTGAATTTCGATAACAGTCTGACAGAAGCCGGTCAGGGGCAATAAAGCCAACATAATCAGCATTGAAACTACCAGTGCTTGTTTGTTTTTCGAGAAAAGAATCATTTTTACCTCCTTTGTTTTAAACGATCATATGTATCAAAATTGATAGGTACAAATGTACATCCTAAACTGAGGCGGATGCAAGTAAAAACGGTTGATATAAATCAACTTTTCTCGTTGCGATTTACAAATGATTGTCGCAGTAGAAGTTATCAATATTAAGTTTTCACAGGACCATCCGTATGGTAACAAAAAAAGATGAGAATGAATAAAATACCTTTCAAGAATGATGTTAATCAGTCGCTTCAAACCGGTAAATAGTGGTTGTCTATTATTTTTTTTCTGGTCGAAGGAGGGAAGGAAGGAAAGAAGGGCTGCCACAGCACCAAAAATCAGACGTGTAGCAAATGATTGCAGGTCAGTAAGGAATGATCTCAAGGGTGATGATGAACCAAACAATGTGATGATGGCAGCGGAGGGGTACAATTTCCTCAGGTTACTCAGTAAATTCAAGGTGAAAGTTATTTTTTCTTATTTTAAAGTTAAAATTAAAGGAATTATGTTAACACCATTTCGTTTTTGAATATTTTTGCTGTCATCAACGCTTTTGACGTTGAACCGTCCATCTAGTTTAAACAAAAAATTATTTTTATGAAAAAATTTGTCTTTTTAGCACTATGCGTGCTGGCGATTGGAGCTTCCCAACAAGTTCATGCAGAAGAACCTCCGGGTATCCTTGTTTTTGATCAGTTTGAAGGTACATCGAGTGGGGGGGTGCGGTCCTACTATGCTCCTAACTACAGTCAGAACAGGCTTGCGGCAGGCGACTTCTATTTTGATCAACTGCCTGGTGATCTCTCTTTTGTAAAATGGTCGTGGACATATCCTACGAAATCTAAAGGCAAGATTTGGTCAGAGGGTTTTTATGTCAGGATTTATACCGATCAGAGTTGCTCACCGGGGAACATGGTCTATGAGACTTACATTGATGCTAAAAATGATCTTTTCCAGATCGATGAGAGCCTGGGAAATGTTGAATCGATGTGGGCATACTTAGACCCAGTTTTTAAACCAGCTATCGGTACTACCTATTGGTTAAGCATTCAATCCTGGGAAGGACAGGGTTATGGGTATGGTTCAAATTGGATTACAATTGATGATGAAAAGGGATGTCCTGAAAGCATGGAGCAATTAGACCCACCTAACGGTGACTGGACAGCATTACAACAAAACAGAGCGCCAAGATTTGCACTTTATGCTTCTGAGCCAGTTCCGGTTCCAATTCCGAACTGGGCACTGTTTTTAGCCATTGGCTTGATTGCCGGATTCTTGCTATTGAGGCTGTTTTACAGGTAAAGGCAAATTCAAATTGAGATGAGGCTCGTATTTGATGCACTAAAATGCATGATTTACGGGCTTTTTCTATTATGAATTATGCTGACATTGTTTTGCAGGAAGGCAAAGATTGATGTTGCTTATTCTTAAAAACACGCTTAGAGGTCGTCTGATTAGTGACTGCCGGAAAACTCTTAATGTTGAAAATCATATTCGGGGTGTTTTCTGGCAGTTACTAATTAAAATGTATTGCAAAGTTAATTTCATTGCCGGGGACTATTAGTCAAATACTTCAAACCGGTAAATGGTAGTAGTCTGGTATTTTTCTCCGGGTCGAAGAAGGGTAGGGGGGAAAGCAGGCTGGTTGGGGGAATCGGGAAAATGCTGCGTTTCAAGGCAAAACCCATAGTGCTGCATGTAAACTTTGCTTTCTTTACCTGTGATTGATCCATCCAGGAAATTGCCGGAGTAGAACTGCATACCCGGTTGATCTGTAAAAACCTTCATCAGGCGACCACTTTGATTTTCGATGACCCGGGCTACCTCCCGCACGTTGCCATCGAAATTATTCAGCACAAATGTATGGTCATAGCCGCCATCCACCTGATGAATACCCTTTCCAATTTCCATTGGTGCAGTAAAGTCCATCAAAGTGCCTTCTACAGGGTTTAGTTCCCCGGTTGGGATAAGGGTTTCGTCCACCGGAATGTAATGATCTGCAAAAATCTGCAACTGATGGTTGTAGATATTGCCATTTCCCTGACCTTTAAGATTAAAATAGCTATGGTGGGTCAGGTTGAGCACAGTGGGTTGATCGGTTTCTGCCTGGTAATCAATTCGTAGTTCATTGTTATTATTGAGCGTGTAAATAACTTTTGTTAACAGGTTTCCCGGGTATCCTTCTTCACCATCAGGACTATGGTAAGTTAAGACAACACCCGCACTGTCAGGGAAAATAAAATCTTCAACATCCCAGACCACTTTGTCAAATCCTTTAAGGCCACCGTGCAGGTGGTTGGTTCCATTGTTGGTAGCCAGCTGATATTCAGTTCCATCAATACTGAATTTCCCGCGTGCGATTCTGTTGGCGTATCTTCCGGCGATTGCCCCAAAATAGGGTGAATTATTATCAAGGTATTGCTGCAGGTTGTCATAACCCAGTACCACATCCTGAAGGTTTCCTTCCCTGTCGGGAACAATCAGATGCGTGACAATCCCGCCATAATTGATGATCGAAACCGACATGCTGTTGATGTTGGTGAAGGTGTACTGGTAAATCTGGTTTCCATCAGTCTCCCCGAAAAGTGTGCGTTTCATGTTCATTTTTTCTTGTGTTTTTTGTTTTTTCTGCTCAATATTGCAGCCTGTAAAAATTAAGGAGCTCAACAGAAAGATGATTGTTAATCCGGCGAATTGTCTCATTTCAATAAGTTTTGTTTGGAGCAAAAGTAAGCATTTTCATCATTTCTAAACTGTGAGGTCTGAAGATTAAGACAATGCAGATGATTAAAAACCTCGGGAAAATCCTTTTGTTTTCGGCGATAATAGTACTTTTGAACTTCGATTAACCCTTTAAATTTGACTTAAGATGAAAAAGTTGTTTTTCCTTTTACCAATGATTGCTTCATGTTTTGGCAATCCGGTGCATACTCAAACAGCCAGCATCACACTTTCTCATGTTAAATCCTGCAACAATACAACTACCCTGGTCCCCGCCAATGTGGTCAATTTTCTTAATGTCGGCGCGATGTCCCTTGATATTGCTTTCGACACGTTGGTTTGTAAATTCCAGTCATTAAAAAATATTCATCCCCAGTTTTCAGGGTTACTTTACAATGTGATTCCAGGACCGCAAACCAAACTCAGGATTTTATATTCAAACCTGGCGGGCGCTAATCTGGCAGCAGGGAAAATTTTTGATATTGAATTTCTTTATGTGGATGGACAAACGAACCTTCAGTTTCTTCTCAATGGTTGTGAACTGACCACCCCCAATTTTCAGATCATTCCAACTACATTTATCAACGGCAGCGTCAAACACCTTGTGACTATCGACCAGCAGCCTGTCAATCAATCTGTGCATCAACCCAATACTGCTACGTTTTCTGTAGTTGTCCAGGAGAATCCAACTTTTCAATGGCAGCAAAGCTTCAACAATGGTAATTCATGGGCAAATGTAACCAACTCATCTACTTTCCAGGGAGCAACCACTTCGCAATTGTCGATCTTCAATACTTCCACTTTCTTTAACGGGCGTCTTTTCCGATGCCTGGTTACAAACGAGGGTTGCCCCAAACTGTCAAACCAGGCTATCCTCACCGTCCTTCCCCCGCTTTATGATCAGACAATCAGCCTTCCTGCCGGATGGAGCAGCCTTTCAACATACCTCGACCCTTTAGAATCTGAATTGGATGATTTGTTTTCGCAAATCGATGATGAACTGGTTATCCTTATCACCGGCAGCCTGATGTATTATCCTGCCGAAGGGATCAATACAATTGGCACATTTGACCCGCAGGCCGGGTATTCAATTAAACTCTCTGAAGCAGCCGACCTGACGATCACCGGAACAATGCAAACGGATAAAACGATCGAAATTCCGGCCGGATGGAGCTACCTCCCGGTGATTAACAACTGTGAAACGTCCATCCTGACACTGTTCGGTGCAGCCATCAGCCAGGTTATGATCATCAAAGAGATTGCCGGCTCGAGTGTGTTTTGGCCGGGATTAAACATCACAACTTTGACCGACCTGATACCAGGCCGGGCCTATATGGTCAATCTAACGGCGCCCGCACAGGTCACGTTCCCAGGTTGCAAATAACCACTTCATTGACCACTTTCCAAACAATACACCAATGGGTTTGATGCAACAGTTTCCAGTCAGCCGATCAACGATATCAATTCCTTTTATCGGTAAGGTTCATAGTAAATTTTTTGAAAACACAAACCCCGGCATTATGCGGGCTGAAGAAAGCCTCATCGAAGTATTTGAACCTTACAGTGAAGGGCTACTAAAAATCGAATACAACGACTACCTTGAGGTTTATTTTTATTTTAATAAGGCCGAAACGGCAAAATTAACTACGCATAGCTACAGCGGGGAATTCAAAGGTATTTTTGCCACTCGAAGCTCCGATCGACCGTCAGCGATTGGAAGCACCATTGTAAAATTGATCGAACGCAAGGGAAATGTTTTAAAGGTACTTGGCTTAGATGCTCTTGACGGTACTCCGGTGATTGATCTCAAACCTATTCATATACCATTTACTGAAGAAAAACTGAATGAAGTTGCCATCAGCAGCCGTAAAATGAGTCCGAGAAAAGGCGTTCTTTCCAATGTATGGACAGGCAGGACTGATTTATTGCTTCTGGATGCAGCAGAACTTCACGGACATTTCTGCACCGGGCTGGCTCTGGGCATCATGATGGCAACAAAAGCAATGCAGATGATCAGGAACACATGCGAAGGGCTTGATAGCCTTTCTGTTATTGTTGAAAAAAATGACTGCAGCCTGGATGGAATTCAATTTGTTACAGGCTGTACATTTGGAAATAATAAACTGACCCTGAATGAAACCGGAAGTCTTGTCATGATCCTCACCAAAGGGAATGATAAAGCAATCAAAATATCACTTCGTCCGGATGCCATCGATTATATGAAGCAGGAAAGTCCTCAAATTAAAGAATTTATTTATAGCCCGGGTATAATGCAATCAGCGAATTCGCAATTTGCCAGGTTGAAAATTGACCAGGTTTTTGGGTTGCTAACACTCGACTTTGACCGGATTTTTGAGGTCATGGAATGGCCGGTTTAATTACCGGAACTATAAAAAAGTGGAATTCACCCTCTCTCCCTCGGCTCCACGTGTATTGTAGCTTCGATGGAGAGGGCAGAGCGGATGCTTGTCTGTATGGCGGTGACGAGGGTGTGCGAATCTTCAACGCTCATGGTGTTGGGCAGGCGGATGTGGAAGGTGATTTCCTGGTGTTCACCGTAACTGTGAACGTGTATATGATGGATTTGCATATCGTGTTCTGATTGTGTGCCGGCGATCTCTTTGATTTGCTTTACCAGTGCAGGATCGGGGGCTTCGCCAAGGAGTTTGCTGATGGTGTCTTTAAGGATTTCGTATCCGGCGTAAGCAATCATCACGGCAACAATGATTCCGAGCACTCCGTCCATCCACCAGAAATATCTTCCAAGGAAAATGCCTACAAGGATGATAAGCGAGGAGATGGCGTCGGTTCGATGATGCCATGCATCGGCTTTTAAGGAAAGGTAGCCGGTCTTTTTCCAAGCCCAGAATGCATATTGTGAAAGCGCCTCTTTGAGGACAATAGATATGATGGTTGCGATGATGGCGATTTTCCCGAAAACGACAATTTCGCGATTGTTTAGTTTCAGGATGGATTCTTTAAGAAACTCGAACGCTACGAAACCGAGGAAGGCCGCGATAAGTACAGAGGCGATCAGTTCGGCGCGGCCATGACCAAAAGGATGCTCGCGGTCGGGTGGCTTGGATGATACTTTTGCGCCTATCAGCACGATGAGCGAGCTGAGGGAGTCGGAGAGCGTGTGCCAGGCGTCTGCAATGATAGCCACAGAACCAGTTACCATTCCAGCCCAGTATTTCAGAATAAAGAGTAATGTATTTACAACAATTGAAATCCACCCTTCGTCCCGGGCTAATTTGCTTTTTGAGGTCGTTCGGGTTTTGTTATCTGATTCCATTTTTCATTTTATGTTCGGCAAAAGTACATACTCATACTTTTACCGCCAAGCCAAAGTGAAAGAATTAATTAATAATTATGTGCTTGCCAAAAAACTCTGTTGAAAATCATTGATTGCCCCAACCCTCCCGAAGTCTCGGGATAAATTCCGGGAGCAATGATATTCAACGATTTACTCCCTTTTCCCGAAGGTATCCCTGTGGGAAGGGCGGGGTAATTAAATCGTTGAAAATCAAATTCAGGGTGTTTTATGGCAATCACTATTTATATAAAAAAGGCTGCCCGTGTTGAGCAGCCTTGTGAATATTTATCGAATACCGATTGCACTTTCAATATAGTCCAATTTCGACTTCGTCTCATTGTACTATTTTCAAGTAGCATCGGCATTTACTCCCGAATATTCGGGATAAAATTATAAAATGGTTTGGACCATTTTATAATTACAATTGGTATAAGTTCTTAGAAAGTAACCCTACCGGAAAGTCCAATAACGGTCGCCTTGTTATCCTGACTTGTGGTTATTTTGTTGCTTGCGTCAACTCCTGTAACCACTGTGGTAGCAAGGTTTTCAACTTCCAGTGCAACAGAGAAACCGTGCTTTAGTGGGAAGATGAAATCGCCGTAAAGCATTGAATTCTTTTCTACTGCACCAAGATTGAAATCATCGCTGCTGTTGTTGTCCATGCCGTAACCAATCACAACGGTCATCCAGTCGGTTACCTGTGAGGTAGCATTGAGCCAGAAACCGGTGCTTTTACGATCATATTCAGTGGGTTTTCCGGCAGCATCCAGGGTATAGTAATAATTACCGGCAGCGCTGAAAAGGTTGCCATTGTTTAGGTTTGTCCCTGTATTGAACTCACCGAGCAGAGAAAAGTATTTATCAAACGGAAGATTAAAATCCAAACCAATTCCGGTTGTGTTAAAAGTGAAATCTTCAGCAAGTACATTTGGTCCTACAGTTGTGCCTTTCAACTCTTTGAATGCAGCAGTAGCAAAAGAAACCCCGACGACATATTTCTTGTCGAATTTACCGGAGAGTCTGGCCTGGATCATTGGCGACCCGGAGCGGTTGTCTTTCCCAAGGCCGGCTTCTTCTCTTGCGCCTTCACCGAATGAAACCTGGATCATTGGATCAACAAAGTCGGTTGTCGTGGTATAGCTCAATTGGATTTGCGCCCTGCGGAATCCCATATTGCCTGCAAACCACATGTTACCATTGGTATTCACGGTGTTTGCGTTGTTGGGCGAAAACAGATCCCATTGCTGGCCAAACCGTGCTTCGAAACCATCCTTGGCGATGGAAGCATAGCCTAAACGAATACGTGGTTTGAGGTTGGCGTCGCTGGGTCCATTGTAAAAATCAATTTCTACCAACCCGCCAACTTTCACTTTTTCTCCGGTTACCCCTTTAAGCCCGAGACGCGTGTGCTGAGCCGTAAAACTAATAGCTGACTCTTCCACGCCACTGGCAAACTGCGGCGTTGTAATGTAATTGTTTGCCTGGTTTCCCCAGGAATAAACACCGTCAGTAGCATAAAACATGTCGCCTTTGATAAACCCGTAGGGTGTCAGTTGCAGTTTCTTGTTTTCTTCTTTTTGTGTCTCCTGAGCGATGGATACCTGCATTGATACAAAAAGCCCCAATGCGACGAATGCTAAAACTTTACGTAACATAATGATTTTGTTTGATTTGGTTAATAAAATTCTTTGATTAAAACTTTTGCAAAACTAAATTGATTTTGTTGATGATAACTGGTTTTTGATTGAAATAGGATACTTACATTTCATTTCAGGATTTGTCAATTTCCCTATAACAGTCGCGGGTTTCAACCACTTTAATAAAATTAAGATAATCAGCTTTTTGATTCAGATTTTCGTACCAGTTGCTATTTTCAAAATTGATGAAGCGTACTTTGGCAAAATTCAACAACCCGATAATGCGGCGGCAGTTATTGTTGAGAACAGTTTCGGCACTTGGAATCACACTTTTGTTGTAAACCGCAAAGAGTGGTTCGTAATGATTTTCTTCTCCAACAGGTAATACCATATCTACATCATCAGCCAGCTGGATCATATCGCTGATCAGCTTTGTGTTCATCACAGGAATATCGCAGGCTGTAATGAAATTCACTGCATTGTTTGATGCTTGCAGGCAGGAATAAATTCCCATCAATGGGCCTTTGTCTTTCTCGACATCAGTGACGACACGCAAATTCAAAAAAGCATATTTCTCCGGCTCATTTGCCCCAATGATGATTTCATCAAACCTGTCCCTTAACTGGTCAACAATATGAGCGATGAGCGGCTTACCATTTACCGGAAGCAAACTTTTGTCTTCACCCATCCGGGAGCTTTTACCTCCGGCAAGGACAATGGCGGTTGCTTTTTCTCTGACCATCCAGGCGTTATTTTTGAGAATAACTCTTTCCGGCGGGAAGTTCCAACTCATGTTGTCAAACTCGATGATCTTGCTGGCATAGCGAATCACCCTGGCGCAATTGGGTTTGATGGTTTTATCTTTCAAATTCTTAATTACCAGGAAAATGGACGGTTCCAGAACGTTTCTAACGCCGTTGGATTCGCAAACTACTGCCACATCATCAGGAATTAGTTTCAGCAAAGCATCAATTCCTTTGTCCAGCGCTGTGGAGGAAACTTTGAGCCAGTAAACCTTTTTTGCGCCAGAAACCAACATTCGCGAAGTGTCCTTTTCCCCGTCCAGCCCTGTTTCTTCGATGATTTCAAAATCGCCGACCAGCGAACTGCAAACCCCGCATCCTTCGCCTCCGCGTGGGCATTTGCCCTCTTTTTTATTGATTGTTGTGACCTTCAACCCATAGACCTCTTGCTGTACCGACCAGGTTTTAATCAGTCGGCAGGCAAATTCTGTTTTACCGGTATTCCTTCCGGTAGAACCTATGATGATGAAGCTGGGTTTAGGAATCATTCTGCGCTTTTGAGTGTTGAAAAAAGCGAATATCCGGAGGTTCCGGACATTCGCTTTTTTATTGTGAACTATTGATGAGTAAAAATTAATCAGTAATCGGCTTGTTATTTACAAAGAATGAGAAAAGTAAACCGATCGCAAGTAAGATTGCACCAGCGATGAATGAGTATGTGGAAGCATCGGCTGAAAAATTGTCTTTCATATAAGCCACGATTTGTGGTCCAAGAACACCACCGGCTGACCATGCAGTGAGGATGGTTCCGTAAACAACCGGCATAAGACGAGGAGTGAAAACATCACCGACAAATGAAGGCATTGTACCGAAACCGCCGCCGTAGCAAAGCAGGATGTAACAAACCAATAAACCAAAGAGGTACGGATTGCCAACAAATAGCAGAATGATGAAAACGATGATTTGAGAAGCGAGAATCCATCTGAACGTTTGAACACGACCAAGCTTGTCGGACATACCACCCCAGAAGAAACGGCCAATACCGTTAAATAATGAACTGATAGCAATCAAAGTAGCACCAATGGATGCGAGTGCAACGGGATCAGTGCCGGGTTTGAATTTAGCCCAGATGTCCTGCATCAATGGCGACTGGAAACTGATAAACATGATACCGGCGGTAACATTTATAAATAAAAGCATCCACATAAAGAAAAACTTGCTGGTGCGGATTGCCTGACCGGCTGTAATCGGAACAACGGTTGTTGATGATGCTTTAACCACTGGTGGTTTGTAGCCTTCCGGTACAAAATCAGCGGGAGGAAAAACTACGAAATAGGCCGAAATGACTCCAATGACCAGAAGTGTTAGGCCGATGTACAAAAATCCACTGATCAGGTTCTGGTCTGCGATCCCCATCATAACGGGAGCTATCACTTTGGACATCAGCAATGCGCCAAATCCAAATCCCATAACAACCATACCTGTAACCAGGCCTTTCTTGTCGGGGAACCATTTTGCCGCCGAAACAACAGGGGTTACATAACCAAGGCCAAGACCGATACCGCCAATCAATCCAAACCCGATATAAAGTACAGGCAAACTGTGCATACTGAAGGCCAGAGCAGCTAACAAATAACCGATAGCATGGAGAGATACTCCAATGATAGCAAGTTTTCTCGGGCCATATTTTGGAAGGTTGATCCCTCCCCATGCGGCTGCAAAACCAATAAAGGCAATACTTAAACTAAAAGCCCAGGCTACAGCTGTATTGCTCCAGCCATACTCATTTACTATCAGTTTCTGAAAGAAACTCCATGAATAAATTGTACCCAGTACAATCATTAACAATGTGCACATGATGGCAATCAGCCATCGATTTTGTTTTTTTGTCTCCATTTGTAATTTGATTAATTTTTAATGATTACTAATTATTTATATAAAGCTCAAATTCGTTTCTGTACTTCTGAATCATGGTTTTGATAGGGTAGGAGTAGGCTTCTCCTGTTGGGCAGAGGGTATTCCCTTTAATGTTATCGCAGAACCAGATCACTTTCTCCAGGTCGCCGGGTTCACCTTGTTTGTTGGCCACTTTTTTTAGCAGGCTGGCAATCATTCCTGATCCCATCCGGCATGGTGTGCATTGGCCGCAGGATTCATGATTGTAAAACTGGATGGTGCGTGCTGCAATGTCGGGCATCGAAAATTCTTCGCCAATCACCATTACTCCGCCTGAACCGAGTGATGTCCCGTAATCGAAGCATGATTCATAATCCATTCTTAACCCGGCGCCTTTTTCTAATTCTTCTGGTTTTAAAATCGGAACGGATAAGCCACCAACAATAACCCCCTTCACTTTACCTTTATAGCCGCCGGCCATTTTGATCAGATCGGCATAGGATACACCCATTGGGCATTCATATACGCCCGGCTTGTTTACGGCGCCTGAAACGCCAAAAAGTTTGAAACCATAACCAGCCTGAGAGCCCCATTGCTTAAATGAGATACCTCCTTTATCTACAATGTAGGGGATACTTGCTAATGTTTCAACGTTGTTTACGATAGTCGGGCAACCATATAATCCTTCAATAGCCGGGAATGGCGGTTTCATGCGCGGAAGTCCTCTCTTACCTTCGAGTGATTCAATCAGGGCTGTTTCTTCTCCGCAAATGTAAGATCCTGCCCCCTGATGAACAATGATGTTTAAATCGCCAAGTTGCCCGTCCTTTTTAGCCTCTTCAATAGCTTTTTCCAAAATCTCGGCTATCCAGCTAAATTCACCCCGAATGTAAATGAATGCCAGCTTGCAACCGAGAGCATAGGCTGAGATGGCCATCCCTTCGATGAGCAGATGCGGGTCATAAGCGAGTATTTGTCTGTCCTTAAAAGTCCCGGGTTCACCTTCGTCAGCATTGCAGATCAGGTAAATGGGTTTTCCTGTATTTTTTGGAGCAAATCCCCATTTAATGCCGGTTGGGAAGCCGGCTCCTCCGCGCCCCCTCAATTCCGATGTTTTGACTTCCTGAATGATCTCCTCTGGCTTCATCTTTAAAGCTTTTTTCAAAATCTGGTAACCACCATGTTTCTTGTAAACCTCAATCGATTTTGCATTTTCAACTCCCCTGTTTTTCAGCAACACATTGCACATCGATCCCCAGTTGTATTCAACAGGCAACTCAGGTATGACGCCTTTTCTTAACGAGTCGATGAGCATGTCCACCTTCTCTTTGGTCATCAGCTCATAATACTTATCATTGACCTGGATAACAGGACAAGTACCACACGAAGCCAGGCATTCCACTTTTGAAAGGGTAAAAAGTCCGTCGGGTGTGGTTTCGCCGTGTTTGATCCCGAGCTTTTTGCTCAGATAGTCAAAAATTTCTTCAGCTCCCATAAGAGTGGCCGGTATGTTAGTGTCAACCTGAAGGTGGTATTTTCCAACCTGATGGTCCACGTTGAACATCGAATAATATGTAGCTACACCATAAGCCCTTGAATCGGTCACACCAATAATCTGAGCGACCTCCTTAACCAACTCTTTAGTCAGGTTATTTTCGTGGGCCTTTTGAACCATTGTAAGCGATGGAAGTAAGGCTGATTCCTTTTTGGGATATTTGGCCATTAATTCCTCTATTTTGTTTTTAAGTTCTATTTTCATCTAAAATCCAATTAAGTAGTAGGATTAAAAATTATCAATTCAATTTCTCAAGTTTGATGGAACAAACCTTGTATTCAGGTATTTTGGCTACTGGATCGAGCGCGTCGTTTGTTAATACGTTGGCGGCTGATTCGGCAAAGTGGAAAGGAATAAAGACCAGGCCTTCCATAATTTTAGGTGTTACCTGGGCAGCGATCTCAATTGAACCTCTTCGGGTAGAAACTTTTACCATTTCGCCATCCTGAATATTCAGCCTTTCTGCATCCATCGTATTGATTTCGATTGCGCCGTGAGGTCTGAGACCGTTCAGTACCTTCGAACGTCTTGTCATAGAGCCTGTGTGATAATGCTGCAGTAACCTTCCGGTTGTAAGTATAAATGGATATTCCTCATCGGTCATCTCATTCGGCGGACGGTAATCAATGGCTTTAAGCAATCCTTTACCGCGGGCAAATTTACCGATGTGCAGAATTGGTGTTCCCGGATGCTCTTCCGTTGGACATGGCCATCTTAAACCGGCGCCTTTTTTTAATCTCTCGTAGCTGATCCCTTTATAAGAAGGCGTCAGGTTTCTGATTTCAGCATAAAGGGTTTCGACAGTATCCGGGAAATTCTCGCATCCAAGTCGTTTGGCTATTTCGGCAATGATTTCATGATCCCATTTTGCGCCAACAGGGGGGTTTAATGCCTGCTCCGAAAGTTGAACACGACGTTCGGTATTGGTGAAGGTACCTGTCTTTTCCGCAAATGCGCAGGCAGGTAGGACAACGTCAGCAATCTGTGCAGTTTCGGTTAAAAAGATGTCCTGAACAACCACAAAATCAAATTTTTCGAACTGCTTGCGTGCATGACGCAGGTTAGGGTCGGAGATCATCGGGTTTTCACCCATAATGTATACAGCCTTGATGCTTTCACCGGCATTTTTCACCATCATAGTGATGGTCTGACCGACTTTGTCATCCATATCTTCAAGTTTCAATCCCCATGCATCAGCAAATTTCTTACGGGCATCCTCATTTACAACCGGTTGATAAGCGGTGAAAACGTTTGGTAAGCCTCCCATATCACAGGCGCCCTGTACATTGTTTTGTCCGCGCAAAGGATTTACACCTGTGCCTTCGAGTCCGTAATTTCCAAGGATCATCTGAAGGTTGGCCACAGCCATCACATTGTCAACGCCGTGTGAGTGCTGGGTTATCCCCATTGCATAGAAAAAAGCACCCCGGCCGGAAGTGGCATAAAGGCGTGCTGCTTCTGTCAATTGCTCTTTTGGGATTCCACTGATTTGTTCCACTTTTTCGGGAGTGTAAAACTCAAGGCTTTTTACATACTCGTCCCACCCTTCTGTCCGCTCTTCAATGAATTCCTTGTTGTGCCAGTTGTTTTTTATGATAATGTGCTGCATCCCCATCAGCCAGGCATTGTCTGAGCCTGGATTTTGTTTCATGTGAATGTCTGCTATACTTGCCAGACCAATATCACGCGGGTCAACAACAATCAGTTTCACCCCTTTTTGTTTAACGGCTTTCTTAATCATACCGCCAAATACCGGGTGATTCCACGTGGTATTGGTTCCTGTTACGATGATTACATCAGATTTTTCGGTTTCCTGCATGCTATTGGTCATAGCGCCTGAACCTAACGTGGTTGCCAGTCCCGCAACCGTAGAGCTGTGTCACAATCGGGCGCAGTGATCGATGTTATTGGTTCCAATAACACCTCTCGCCAGCCTCATTAATGCGTAGTTTTCCTCGTTTGATACACGGGCAGAGGTGAAAAACCCGATGGCACCGGGGCCATATTCTGCCTTTATCGATCCCAATTTTTCAGCGACCAGATCGAGCGCTTCCTCCCATGTAGCTTCTTCCAGTTGACCGTTTTTACGGATCAATGGAGTTTTTAACCTGTCGTCACGGTTTAAAAAGTCAAAACCAAAGCGGCCTTTTACGCAAAGCATTCCTTTATTGGTCTGCTCCTGCCAGTTCTCTTCGGTTCCCATTGAATATACCCACTTATTATCCTTGATATACATATCGATGGAGCAACCAACCCCGCAATACGTACAGATGGTTTTTTTCTTTTCCAGTTCCCAGAAAGGGCCTTTTCCTTTTGCGTTTTTAAACGTCAATGCGCCAACCGGGCACACCTGAACGCACTCTCCGCATTGAACGCAACTTGATTCCCCCATTGGTTTATCATCGTCGCAAATAACCCTTGTGTTTCCCGATCGCCAGCCAAAGTCAAGTACCTCGTGCATAACATTGTTATTACAGGCTACGATACACCTGCCGCATTGAATACATTTATTTGCATCCCTGAGTATGCCTTCTGATGAATCATCAATGGAAATGTGATCGTGTGCAATTGGAAATGATGGCCTTTCGATGCCAAGATGGTAGGCCATATCCTGTAATTCGCAGTGACCATTACGCTCGCAGGCTATGCAGTTATGCTCTCCGTTGGAAAGGTGCAACTCAACGATCATTTTTCGAACCTGCTTAATTGCATCAGTATTGGTTTGCACTGTCATCCCATCCTTAACCTGGAGGGCACAACTCTCCTTCAGGTTTGCAATTCCTTCAACTTTTACCAAACAGGCCCGGCATTTCCCCGCTTTTCCTGTTCTGGCGTGGTAACACAAAGTTGGGATATAAAGGCCGTTTTCACGGGCTACCTCTAAAACTGTTTTTCCAGGAACAGTTTCATAGAACTTCCCATCAATGCTTACTTTCAATGTATTTTCCATGTTCTTATAAATTTAAGAATTAATATGTTGTACCGAACTTCTCATAAAACAAATTGAGAAGTTCCTCTGAGTCATCAAAAACGATGTAATGGTTCTTACAACCAACTCGTGAGCAAATACTTACTTTTCCACCAACATTGATATGAAAACCGATCATGGGCGCTTTGCATACCTTACAAATCGCTTCCCTCATCAAGGATTCATTGCAGTGCGGACAGGTAAGTTTTACGATTTCATCTTCCTGCATCACTATAGTGCTTTTGTGCTGGTAGCAGCCGTATTTGGAACAAAGCCAAATCGTCCCTTTTTCGCGGGGTGTTTCAATATTAACCTTAATTCCGGGCTTGCCATTCACTGTATTGGTCTCATCCATAAAGGACTGATTGCAGTGTGGACATTTTAAGGATAGGGTGATAAATTTTTCCATCAGTTTATATTTTTAGTTTTGACTTATTAGTTTTTAAATAATCAACTGCTTATTTATCAATTTTTTGCATTATCAGATTCATTTCTTGTGATTGGATTCAAAACCTGTTAATTGCTTAACAGTGCAAAACTAAACTTAAATGGCAATTTGGCCAAATCCTACTGAAATTTAGAAGCATTATAAACAGATTTTCAATCATAAAGACATTTCGAACTGTATTGGCTTAATTGCGTATTAGGTACATTTGGCTACTCAAAAACAAATATTAGTTTTGCAGGATAAATTTTCATAAAAAGAGAGGACGGGACTGGTGTCTCAGTTGGTCTTCAAAACCAATAGCAGACGGATAACACCGGCTGTGGCAGGTTCGATTCCTGCTCTCTCTGCCAATTTTTATTATGGTTCACATTTTCAATAAGATATGAATTCGATATTGGAGGTTCTCAAAAACCTTCGATTTTTTTTCTGCTTTTGCCTGGAACGGCGAGGCGCCCTGCTATTGCTGGCGCTAACCGTAAGAAATCAATACTTCCGGCTTACTTACTTTTTGAACTTTTCTCACGTGTCTCATCTTATGTTCAACCTGCACTGCCCAACTTTAAATGCACTTTCTGACATAAACACGGACAAATTCTCTCCCTGTCAGTTCATTTTTTCACAAAAATTTATCCGTATATGAAGCACCTCATCCTTGGCACAGCAGGACATATTGACCACGGAAAAACGGCTTTGATCAAAGCTTTGACCAATATTGACTGCGATACACACAAAGAGGAGAAAATACGTGGAATTACAATTAACCTTGGTTTTTCCTACCTCAATCTGCCAAATGGTGAATCGCTTGGGATCATTGATGTGCCGGGACATCGGGATTTTATCAATACCATGGTGAGCGGCGCTTGTGGGATTGATCTGGTTTTGCTGGTGATTTCTGCCGACAGTGGCATCATGCCGCAAACCGTTGAACATGTGAATATCATCACTGCCTTAGGCATAAAAAAAGGAATTGTAGCCCTTGCAAAGACCGACCTTGTGGATGATGAACTGATAGAAATGGCCAGGTATGAGATTTCTGATTTTCTGGATAAAACAACGCTCAAAAACTCACCGGTTGTAGCTGTTTCAGCAATGACAGGCCGGGGACTGGATGAATTGGTAACAACGATCCAGCAAACTATGATTGATATAGAGGAACCCGAAAAAAGCAACCTCTTCAGACTATATATTGACCGACTCTTTACCGTGAAGGGATTCGGCAGCGTTGTCACCGGATCGGTGCTTGGCGGAAGTATCGAAACGGGAATGGAGGTGTACCTGCTGCCAGGCATCAATCAAAAATTCAGGGTGCGGTCAATTGAACGTCATGGTCAGCCTGTTGACAAAGTGTTTGCTGGCGACCGTGCCGCTATTAACCTGATTGGAATGAAAAGCGAGGATTTTGAGCGGGGAATGATCATTTCGGACAAGCAACTGGCTTCCACAGAAATGGTAGATGCTTGTATTACGCTGTTTCAGCATATGGCAGGGATTGCGATATGGAGCCAGGTCAGCTTTATCTCGGGAACTTTTGAATGCCAGGCGCGACTACATCTGCTTAATAAGGATGAAGTGCTGCCGGGCGAGGATGCCATCGTGCAGATTCACCTGAATAGACCTGCAGTGCTGATGAACAAGGATAAATTTATATTAAGGAACTCATCAGCTGACACCACGATTGGCGGCGGTTTTATTATTGATGCGACACCTTTGCACCACAAACGCAGAACTCCGAAACTTACAGAATACCTCACCAGGCTTTCCACCAACATACTGGGAAAAAACAGTTTGAAAGAGCTGGCGGCCATCGAGTTAAAAAAAGAATTCAGACCATTCACAACGCTTGAAATTGCAGAAAAGCTCAATATCAAGTTGATAGAGTTGCAGGATGATATGAATGAAGGCGAATTGGGATTTCAACGTTACCAGTCCGGAGAAGCTGACATTTTGTGTGATACCAGTTATGACCAGGCATTCAAAGAAAATATCCTGAAAAGTATAAAAGACTACCATGTGAAGAATTTTTTACTCCCGGGTGGTCTGGACACTGGTGAAATAGCCGGTAAACTGGGTTTTGGAAAAATGAAACCAGGTAAAGCCTATCTTGAGTTCCTGCTCTCCGAGCTGAAAGCCAACAATATCATTGAATTGCATCGGGGTACATGGATTCTTAAAGGGCATAAACCTTTGTTGGATAAACAGACCAGTGACGAAATCAGCTGGCTTGAAAACCTGATTCTGAAATGTGAGGATGAGAAGCCAGTTTTAGCGGATATTGAAGAGCAATGCACTAAACGAAAAATTCATCCTTATAAACTAAAGACTTATCTTGGGTTATTGGCAGATGAGGATAAGATACGGTTTTATCAGAGCGATTTCATTCATACCGCGGTACTGGCAAAATGCAGAAAGAAGCTGATGGCTGAATTGGTTAAATACAATGAAGGGATTGACATACAAGCATATAAAGCCATATTAGGCGGCACGAAGCGCTTTCGTTCATTGGTAGGCGACTTGCTCGAAGCTGAAAAAAGCATCACCATGCAGCGCGGCGCTGATTTTGAAACAAGAATTTTTATAACCGAAACCGGAAAACAAATTATTGATGGCGATCTATCTTGATAATTCCGCAACTTCTTGGCCTAAACCACAATCGGTCATCAAAGCGATGATTGATTATATGGAAAACTATGGTGGTAGTCCGGGAAGGTCAGGACATACATTTGCCCTGAAAGCCGCCAGAAAGGTTTTCGAAACACGGGAGTTGATCGCCCGGTTTTTCAATGTTCCCAGTTCTGACAGGGTGATTTTTACCGCAAACGGAACCCATGCCATCAATCTTGGATTGAAGGGGTTGCTCAAAAAAGGCGACCATGTGATCATCAGCCACATGGAACATAATTCGGTTTTCAGGCCGTTGAAGCATATGGAAAATTCAGGCCTCATTGATCTTTCAACCACTGATGTTGACCAAAACGGAGCTATTGATCCAAATGATATAAAAAAAGCCATCAAACCCAATACGCGGATGGTTGCAATGCTGCACGGTTCAAATGTGAGCGGCACTGTTTTTCCGATCAAAGAAATCGGCGCAATCTGCAAATCGCACGGCATTTTGTTCATGGTTGATGCTGCACAGACTGCCGGGCTTATTCCAATTGACGTACAGCGGGATAATATTGACCTGCTCGCATTTACAGGTCATAAAAAACTTAATGGGCCACCGGGAATTGGCGGATTGTGTTTAAAAGATGAACTGCATCTTGAAGGATTGGTACTGGGAGGATCGGGCAGCCGGTCAGAGATGGCAGAGCACCCTCAATTTTATCCCGATCGACTCGAAGCCGGAACCTTGAATACTGTCGGTATCATCGGCCTGAAAGCGGGAATGGAATACATCCTGGCAAAAGGAATGGACAAAATGTATCAGCACCAGATTCAGCTTACTGAATTGCTGATTAACGGGTTGAATGAAGTTGACCAGATAAAAATAATTGCTTCTGAAATCAGCAAGCAAATGTTGCCCGTTGTGCCCCTGATAATAAAAGATTTACCCTCCAGCGAAGCAGCTTTACAACTGGATCGGGAATTCGGTATCATGACCCGTGCTGGTTTGCATTGCTCTCCTCTGGCTCACAAAGCTTTGGGAACTTTTCCACAAGGAACTGTCCGACTGAGCCTCGGAAACTTTACGACTCAAAAAGAAATAGAGATTACCATTAATGCCCTTAAAAAAATTTGTCAAACCCAAACCCAAAACTAAAACACAATATAAATGTCCACCAATGCCAACAAATGCCCATCAATGCCCAAAATAATAAATCAAACAACTTAATACCACATGAAAACAATAGATGCAAAAGGGAAACTCTGCCCTACACCTTTAATCATGACTAAAAAAGCGCTAAACGAAATCGCCGGCGATGAAAGCCTCGAAGTGTTGATTGACAACGAAACTTCGATGAAAAATGTAACCCGCTTCCTTGAAGACAATGGAATGAAAGTGCTAGCGGAAAAGAAGGAAAATGTCTTTCATCTTTTCGTTAACAAAACAGGAGTTATTCCAGATAGTGCGAAGGTTGAAGACTACTGCGAAGTGGATTTGTCCAAAACCTCCAATCTTGTTATTGGCATTCAGCGCAACAGGCTTGGCGATGGCGCCGAAGAGCTGGGAACACTTTTGATTAAGGCATTCATCAACACTTTGCCGGAGACAACAGTAAAACCGAAAACACTGGTTTTTCTTAATTCAGGTATTTTTCTGGCAATAAGCGACTCCCCGGTTCTGGATTCGTTGCGAAAGTTGGAAAACACTGGAACAGAAATTCTTGTATGCGGAACCTGCCTCGATTATTACCAAAAGAAAGCCGAGCTTTCCGTTGGCAAGATTTCTAACATGTACGATATTCTCGAGCGACTTGGCCAGGCTTCGCATGTAATCTATCCTTAATTATTAAGTGCTCAGGTCAAATTCATGATGTACTACATATTGATCTTCGAATCAACGCATAAAGTGCTAAAATCGGAAATGCTCCTCCTGGCAAACGGGGTTAATTTTGACATCATTCCCACACCAAAAGAGTTGTCATCCGACTGTGGAATGTCCATCAGAATTAATCCAAAAAGAGCTGATTTTCCAAAAGTTAAGTGGATACTTGAAGCCCAGGGGATTAAATTTGTCATACACGAAAAACTTCAAAAATGAAACAGTTCGATTTATTAACCACTATTGAATATGGCGGGTGTTCGGCCAAGTTGCCTGCGAAAGAGTTGGATAAAACCCTGGCCGGACTTCCCAAAACCCCTCATTCAAACCTGCTGGTGGGAACCGAAACCCATGATGATGCAGGGGTTTTTAAAATCAGTGATGAAATTGCCCTTATTCAGACTACCGATTTTTTCCCGCCGGTATGCTCCGATCCTTACGAGTTTGGTCAGATTGCTGCAGCCAATGCTTTGAGCGATGTTTATGCGATGGGAGGCGAGGCGCTCACTGCATTGAATCTTGTTTGCTTTCCGGCTAATATTCCTTTGGAGGTATTGAAAGAAATATTGCGGGGCGGCATTGACAAAGTGAAAGAATCGGGTGGAGTGATTGCAGGCGGACACACTATAGTTGACGACACGCCGAAATATGGACTCGCAGTGACCGGAAAGGTTCATCCCGACAAGATCATTACCAATGCTGCCGCGCAGCCCGGCGATGTGCTCATTCTGACCAAGCCCATCGGCGCCGGAACCATCATGGCCGGTCATCGGATTGGTGAAGTGGATGAAAAGCGTTACCAGGCTGTGCTGGAAAGCATGATGCAACTCAATAAAAAAGGGGCTGAAATCATGCAGCAATTTGGTGTAAGGTGTGCGACAGACATCACCGGATTCGGTCTGGCCGGCCATGCACTTAAAATGGCGATGGGCAGCAAAGTAACCATCGAAATTGAAGCTGAAAAAGTTCCATTATTTGATGGAGCTTACGACCTGATTGATCTGGGTTGCATACCTGGCGCTTGTTTCCGGAATTTGGAGTATGTGGAAGATCATTGCGTTTTTAATGAATCATTGGACTACAACCTCAAAATGCTCATGCTCGACGCACAGACTTCGGGTGGTTTGCTGATTTGTTGTCAGGAAAAAAAAGCGATGAAAATGATGCACGAACTGAAACAGGTCGGTTTCAGTAAATCCGCTGTGATCGGTACTGTAAAGACAAACACGGCAACATATAATAGCACCTTGGAATTTGTATGAAAACTTTGCAATTTGAGGCTCAACGATTAGAAATTTTGGGCAGGACCTAAAAGAGTAAAAACGGCCTGCAACTTTCGGATTCGCTGCAGGCCGATTAAATCTTATTTACCTTGTTTATCAGAGCGCCCCTTCGTCGTAAGCTTTTTCACCATGGAGGCTGCCATCAAGCCCTAATGCTTCATCTTCTTGTTTAACCCTGACCGGAGTAATCATATTGATAATGACGAGCATCAGGTAAGTGAAAATAAAGGCATAAATTGATGCTCCCACAACAGCCACTATCTGTTTAAAGAAAAAAGAGGAATTTCCAAAAATGAGACCATCAGCGCCAAAACCATTAATAGCTTTACTGGCAAAAACACCAAGCAAAATTGTGCCCAGAACGCCCCCGACTCCATGCACACCCCAAACATCTAGTGCATCATCCCAACCCCGTTTGTTTTTATACTTCACTGCATAGTAGCAAACAATACCGGCAGCAGCCCCGATGATGGGAGATGCCCATAAAGGAACGAAACCGGCACAGGGAGTAATGGTGGCCAGACCGGCAATGGACCCCGTGAGTAGCCCTACAAATTTGGGTTTCTTTTCTTTCGACCATTCAAGAACAACCCAGGCGATGGTAGCAAAAGATGCAGCGATGTCAGTATTTAAAAATGCCAGGGATGTAATGAAGTCAACCTGAACTTCACTGCCGGCATTAAATCCATACCATCCAAACCATAAAAGCCCGCTTCCGATGGCTACCAGAGGGATACTGTTAGGTGTTGAATTTTTATCATTTCTTGCTCCTACATAAAATACTGACGCCAACGCTGCAAAACCGGCTGTTGCGTGGACAACAATCCCTCCTGCAAAGTCGAGCACACCCCATTGCGCCAATAATCCCCCTCCCCAAATCATGTGGACAAAAGGATAATATACAAGTATTTGCCAGAATGTAAGGAAAATGAGGTAGGCTTTGAATGAAACACGATTGACAAATGCTCCGGTTATCAATGCTGGTGTAATGATGGCAAACATCATCTGGTAGGCAATGAATACGATCTCAGGTATTTTGCCATTCGAATACATCGAATCTATACCAACGCCAAATAAAAAGGCTTTGTCCAGATTGCCAATAAGCCCGCCTTCACCACCACTAAAACAAAGTGAATATCCGAAAAATATCCACATAACCGTTGTCCATCCGAGAGATACAAAACTTTGTATCATGATGCCCAGGATGTTCCTTTTTGTAGCTAAGCCGCCATAGAAAAAAGCCAGTCCGGGGGTCATGAGCATAACCAGACTGCTGGCAAGCAGCATAAAACCAGTTGAACCGGTGTCAATTTGCAATAACATAATATTCCCTCCTAATTTTAAAGTGTTATACCAAAGACAAAGAAAATTGTCGAAGCTTGCGGGTTGAAAATAAGGCTGGCTTTCAGCGGTAAATCAAATTCATCGGTTATTTTTAGGGCACGATAACCGGTGATGCCGGCATTAACCAATGCGAAATCACCTTCGTAGAGCGGAGTGCTGTAAACACTGGCTGAGGGTGTAAAACCCAAAAAGAGATCAATGTCATTTTCCTGAATGGAAAACTTATAGCCCAACTCGATATAGGTGGAATATTGATTTTCAAAATTTACCTGCTCAATTGTGCCTGTGTTTGATGTAATGGTGTCAGTTGGCAATTTATCATTCCCAAAAATCATGGTTCCAACAAGCAACCTGACTGGAAATTTTTTCGTTCCATTAAATTGAACTGCTGCTTCGATGAGGTGTGTGGTAAACTTGTCTTCAGGATTCCCGGTAAGAGGGTCATAGCGGATCTCATTTTTGTTTGACCAGGCAAAATAGCGGCTGTCATTAATATCTGATGACGAGTTAGGGACGAAATAGTCCGTTAAAATGACAGAAAAACTTTTCACATTGGCTTTCAAATAGAAATCTGTTTCGGTAAAATCGGAATTGGTAGCATACGCGCCCCAAAACCCGGCTTCAAAGGCGCCTTTTGATAATGAAAAGGTTGGCTGGATACTCGGAGAACCGCCAAAATCATAACCTCTCCAAACATAGCGGCTGAAAATGTCGGCGCCAACGTTCAGTTTTAATGGTTGTGGATTCTGTGCCAACAAGGATGATGTCAGCAGCAATAAAATTACACTTAAAAGTTGCGTAGATTTTTTTACTTTGCCCATAGTTTTGTGTGTTTGTTTTACGCAGCAAAAGTAAAATCAGAAACCTTGCGCCCTGATCCGTTTTTTGACTGAATTTTATTTCCGAAAAATGCGGATAAGTAAGTAAATTACCGATAAGAATCTAAATTTCTGTTTGTGAGAGAAAAGCCCTTCGGGGATGAGTTGGCAGTAAGAAGTCGGCAGTATGCAGTACCATCACTCCATTCCTCCATTCCTCAATCAAATTCAAACTAACAATCCTGTATGAACTGAAGTTATTTTTGCCAACCAAGCGACTAATGGATTTTTATTTGAAAACAAACCGGAATCATTCGATCTCGATGATTTTGTTTTTGATGGCATAGATAATAATCTCAGCAGTGCTGCGCAGCTTCAGCTTTTGCATCATATGATTTTTATGGCTATCCACAGTGCGCACGCTAATGAAGAGTTTATCGGCAATTTCCTTGTTAGATAAGCCCTTGCCAATTTGCTGAATGATTTCTATTTCACGGGAGGTCAGTTGGTTTTCTTTATCAACGGGCAGAAATTTTTTCTGTGTTTTTTTGATAAAACTTTTCATCATATTACTTGTGATGAGTTTGCCGAAGTATTCATCCCCATCGGCAATATCATAAATGGCTTCGAGCAATTCTTTACGCCCGGTATCTTTCGGAAGGTAACCCTTGGCTCCATTAATTACCGAGTTGATCACAAAATCTTCGTTGGAATGCATCGAAAGAATCAAAACGGCAATTTGGGGATACAACTCGCTGATTTTTCGGGTAAGCTCGATGCCGGAGATTCCTGGCATCGAAATATCCATAATGATGATATCCGGCTCGGATGTTTCAAGCATGCGAAGCAATTCGTCCCCATTTGAAGCTTCGGCAACTACTTTAAAATCATCAATGTCCGATAGCAAAGCTTTAATCCCATCTCTGAAAATCTGGTGATCATCAGCAAGGACAATATGAATCTTTTTATTCATAAAAATCTGGTATGATAATGTTTATTTTTGTTCCATTTTGATCTGAATGAATCGTGAAGTTGCCTCCCAGTATTTCCACCCGGTCTTTCATATTGGTTAACCCATTTCCCTTTGAATGATTTTTGGAAGTACTGAACCCATGCCCATTGTCAGCAATGATCAGTTGAAGCGCTTGTTGAGCAATCCCGATAGAAATATTGACTTCACTTGCGCCGGAATGTTTTGCAATATTGGTTAAAGCTTCCTGAATAATTCGATACAGGTAAATCTGCAACTGCGCATCACATTGTTTTTCGATTTCGGGAAATGAAAAATCAACTTTAATCCCGACATTTTTCTCAATTTCAATACACAGATTTTCGATGGCCGGGATCAGACCAAACTCGCTTAATACCGGAGGAATCAGGTTTTCAGACATTGATCGGATTTCTTTAGCTGTTATTCCCAACAAATGCTTGGCTTCTTCGACAACTGTCGAAATCTTGCCCGGGGTTATTCCCTGTAATCGCTCAAGCTTCATTTTAATGGCCAGGATGTATTGGCCCAGGCCATCATGAAGCTCGCGTGCAATGCGGATTCTTTCGCTTTCCTGTCCGTCAATCATGCTTCGGATTCGCATTGCCCGTTCTTTAACAATCTGAATATTTTTTTGCTCAAGTTGAGCTACCATGCTGTTGAAGGCTTTGATCAGCTCGCCCATTTCATCTTCCGTATGATTTTGTTCGATAATCCGATACTTTCCTTGTGCAATCTGATTTGCTGCATTTTTAAGCTGAATGATGGGACGTGAAATCTGCATTGAAATAATATAGGCCAGGGCGAAAATAAAGGCTGATACTACCACGCTGATGAGCAGAACACTGTTTCTGATGGTGTAAATCGGGATCATGGCTTCATCCAGATCAATCTCGGCCATGATAATCCAATTCAACCCCTGAATTTGCATTCGGTTGTGTGATCCCAGTACCTCTATCCCCCGGTAATCATTGTAATGCGATGATCCTGACAAACCCTCAAACGCTGATTTTACACCATCAGTTTCCACTCGTGTTTTCAAAATGGAGTTTTGATCAAACCTTGAACTAGAGCGCATCAGGAAATCATCTCCAACAAGGTAAGCTTCCCCCGTATTTCCTAAGCCATTCATCGGATTGGTTTTATACATGATCGAATTGATGACGTCAATACTAATTTCCAAACAAATCATACCGATCAAAACAGAATTTTCAAAGACCGGATTTGCAAGATAAATCACCGGTTTCATCAACTGATCATCAAAATAGTAATCACTCACAAATGTTTCATGCCTGTTTTTAACTTTTTCCCAAAGCCAGGAAAGGTTCAAAGAATCTAAGTCGGTCATTGTGCTTGAAGTACCATTCGACTCAGGATGAAAAAGTTGACTAACACTTTTTCCATATGCAGTGGATATCAAGATGCCTTCATAATGACTGCAATTAGCAAGATACTTTTTAGGTAGATTTTGGATTTTAACCTCAAACTCAGATAAGTTTTTTGTTTTCGTAGAATTGAGATCATTGATAATTTCCAGTAATTCTGGTTGCCTAGTCAAATTTTTATGTTCCAGGATACGCTCGTTGAAAAAACTCTCCAGCGTATT
>JACZJL010000019.1 GCA_014860585.1 Bacteroidales bacterium
GCGGCCTGTCTGTCAATAGATCAGTTCGAGGATAAAATCAGCGGTTTGACGGAGTTGCGTGTAGAGTTGGCGGGGGTCTTCGAACCGGAGTGGGTGGTCGAGTTCTTTGTGCACATACACTTTGCCGTTTTTACCTGGGCAGTCGCCTTCGTATTCGGGCAGGTAAATCTCGATGGCCTGCTGAAGGTGGGGGTGGACATAGGTTCCATGATGATTGCAGAGCATGATCCCTTTGTGCTGCTGTTCGTCAATTTCGGCTTTTATGGCATAGATGCCGTCGGGGGGGAGCAGTTTGCCGTCCTCCTCAGCAGCCAGGCTGAAGGTGGTGATCCCGGCATCACGGTAAAGCCGGCTGCCGGGGGCGAAACGGCCGTAGATAAAGAAAATATTTTCGAGATAGGCATTGGCATGCATGATCCTGCCACTTTTGAGCGATTTTCGGATGCGTGTGGACCCGATGGTTTCGTCCACCAGCTCCTGGCGCGGGAACTCCACAACCTCGAAGCCAAGCTCGCTGCCCATCGCGATCAGCTTTTCGTAGTTGCCCTCCCTGTTGTGCCCGAAATAGTGGTTATATCCCACCACGATGATCTTTGCCCCGAGCTTCCCGAAGAGGATATTTTTTACAAAATCTTCTGCGGAGGTTTTTGCAAATTCTACGGTAAACCTGATGATCACAAGGTTTTGCAGGCCTGTTCTCCGGAGGAGTTCGATTTTTTCGCTCTGCGAATTGATCAGCTCAAGCGCTTTCCCGGCGGTATCCGGATAGAGCACCTTGCGCACATGAGGGTAAAAAGTAATGAGTACCGATTGCCCGTTGATGCTGCGCGCCAGTTTGTTGAGCCTCCGGATAAGTGCCTGGTGTCCGAAATGAACGCCGTCAAAGGAGCCGGTGGTGACTACGGCATTTTCAATTTTTCCAAGCGTATCAAGACTTTCGAATATCCGCATGCCCGAATAATTTTGTTATGACTGATTCCGGTGGCAAAGTTATATCTTTCTATAACGGCAGGGCTATCCCTGAACGTTTTTCATTTGTCGTGGTTGCCCCGGGAGATTTCCGCAGCAGTTCATTATCCAATGTCTGTGACCAAAAAAAGAAATAAAAATGATAAAATCATCCTCTTCGCACGCTTTCCCCATCTCACTTCCCCCCATACTTTCTCAGCAGGTAAGCCTTGAAATCGCTGTAGTTGTTGGCCATTTCGTCGAATTGTTCCGGTTTATCCTCGAGGCCGGCGAGGCTTGGCGGCAGGTCGGGGTCGAGGTTCAGGATGGTGCGGATTTGCTCGGGGAACTTTGCCGGATGCGCTGTTTCGAGCGAAATACAAACCTGATCGGGTGTGTTCAGTTCAGGATGTTTATCCAGAAAAACTTCCAATCCTTTCCAGCCCACGGCGCCGTGGGGCTCGAGCAGGAGTTGATATTTTTCCCAGGCAGATTTTATGGTTGCTTTTGTTTCCTGGTCGGTCACACTCACGGCAAACAGCTCGCTGTTCATGGCCGCCAGGTCGGGCAGCCGGTGAACGGTTCCTTTTTCGTCCATCACCCCTCCGTACAAAGCCACCAGCCGGGCGAGGTTGCTCGGGTGACCGACATTCATCGCGCTGGAGATGCAGTTTCGCGAAGGCTCGATTTTGCGGTATTCGCCGGTATTCATAAACACCGGGAATTCGTCATTTTCGTTGGTGGCAATCACGAACCTGGCCACCGGCAATCCCATTTTCATGGCCAGCACGCCCCCCATCATATCTCCGAAATTTCCTGAAGGAACCGAAAAGATTACCTTTTCCGTTCCGGGATTTTCAGTCAGTTTTGCATAAGCATAAAAATAATAAACGATTTGCGGGATCAG
Organism: Bacteroidales bacterium; assembly: GCA_014860585.1. NCBI lineage: Bacteria > Pseudomonadati > Bacteroidota > Bacteroidia > Bacteroidales > Bacteroidales bacterium. The sequence goes on from JACZJL010000019.1 coordinate 1,856, forward strand.
CCGGCCAATGTTGATGGAATTCGCTGAGGAGAGGTGAAGCTGATCAAGGTCGGGATCGGAAAAAGCTTGTTTTACCAGCGCCTGGCAGTCGTCAAACTTGGCATCCAGCCCGATGATCCGGATGTTTTTGCCCAGTGTGGTCATCTGTTTGCGCTGGCGGGGAGTCACTTCTTTTGTCGGGAAAAGGACGACTACTTTGATGTTGTCGAAACCATAGAAAGCATTGGCAATGGCGCTGCCGGTATCGCCGGATGTGGCGGTGAGTATCAGCAATTCACCTTTGGTTTGCCTGAGGTAATGATTCATCAGCCTTCCCATCATCCTGCCGGCAAAGTCCTTGAACGAAGCTGTCGGCCCCTGGTCAAGACGCATTACGTATTGCCTGCCGGTAACATGCTCAAGGGGAACGGCAAAGTCATAAGCATCCTCCACCATCAGCTTCAGATCATGTTCCCCGATTACACCTTTCAGAAAAGTGCCAATGATGATGGCTGCCATTTCGTGGTATTCCATCCCTTTCATCCTGACCAGGGTTTCCGGGTCAATTTTCGGGATGTTCTCCGGCATATAAAGCCCCTTATCCGGCGCCTGCCCGCGGATGAGCGCTTCATGGAAGGGCAGTGCGGGCGACGTTAAATTGGTCGAATAAAATAAGATCGGATTCCCCATGATGCTATCTTCTTAATGTGGCAGAAGAGGCGCCGCCGGCTGAATATTCGGGGGAAGTGCTGATGGATTTTTTTCCGTCAAGCACAGCCAGCGACTGTTCCAGATCAGCGATGATGTCGTCGGGATGCTCGGCGCCAACACAAAGGCGGATGAGGTTTGGCGGGATATTGGCCATCCTGCGTCCCTCTTCGCCTTGCTGCGAGTGGGTGGAAATGGCCGGAATCGTAGCTACCGATTTAATCCTGCCCAGGTCGGTTGCCCGCCAGATACGCTGGAACGCATCAAACACGTCGCGGGCAGCCTGTGCGCCGCCTTTCACATTGAACGACATCAGGTGCCCATAACGGTTCACCGGTTTGCCGTATTGCTCGTCGTGTTCGGCATCCACCAGCCAGAGGTATTGCGAAGCCAGTTTGTGCAGCGGGTGTGACTCCAAACCGAGGTAATCCACTTTTTCGATGTGTTTGTGGCTTTCGAGGAATTTGGCAATGGTCATGGTGGAGCGGCTTTGCATGTCAACGCGCGGGCGCAGCGTGCGTACATCGTTCAATGCCATGATCGAATTCATGGGGGAGATATTCGGACCGTTGTCGCGGTTGGGCAGCGTTTTGGCGTACATGGCAAAGTCGGCTTTCATGTCGGGGTTGTCCACATTGGATGTAAGATTTTTCCGTGAGATCACCGCTCCGGCTATACCAAAACCGCTGGTCATGATGGTTTTTGAAACCGATTGTACCACGATGTCGGCGCCCAGCGCGATAGGACGTAGCAGGGCAGGGGTGGCCACCGTGCTGTCAACGATCATCGGGATGCCATGTTTGTGTGCCAGGTCAATCACCTTTTTCAGGTCAAAAAATGCCTGTCCCGGGTTGCTGGGCATTTCGCCGTAAAGGAAGCGGGTGTTTTCATCAATCAATTTTTCCCATTCGCTGATGTCGGCAGAATTGATCACCTTACGCCATGTGATGTGGCGCTCTTTCTCTTTCCTGACGCCAAACTGCTGGAAGGTACCGCCATAAATTTGTGTGGTAGCTACAAAGTTGATGGGCCTGGAAGGATTTTTCGGATCGGGTAAAAGGAATGGATCAACGGCCGTTTGAATGGCTGCCATTCCCGATGCCGTGGCAATGCAGGATGTTTCGCAATCGGCGCCGTAACCTTCGAGCAAGGCCAGAACGCCCTCCAGGTAGTACATACTTGGATTTCCGATACGCGAGTAGCACCATGTGGGGATTTGGTACCCCAGTGCAGCTTCCATCTCGTCCGAATCGCGGTAAGCCTGCGAAGTGGACATGTAGATGGGTTCGATGATCGAGCCCTGGTTGAAATCCAATGCTTCCTGCATCGAGTAAACGCCATGCACCGCAATGGTGTCGAAACGCTTGCTGCGCATATCTTTCAGGTAATTCTGATGCCATTCGGCTGAGCGCTTTGCTGCCTGCAAATAGTGGTCAATTCCATTTGTTTCCATGTTATCCTCCGTAATTTGTTTGTTGTTGAACTATTGATTTTGTGTCAGCAAGGAAACTGTCACTGTTGAAAATCAATGAATACCCCAACCCTAAGGGAGCATTGATTTTCAACGATTTACTCCCGGAATTTATCCCGAGACTTCGGGAGGGCGGGGTAAATAAATCGTTGAAAATCAAATTTAGTATGTTTCCTTACTGACACTGATTAATATCTTCACCTGCAAAAATATCAAAAAGAGCTTTTTATCGGTGAATGAATGTTAAAGCAAAAGCCATATTGATGAAATATTTTAAAATGATAAATAAAAACAGCTACTTTTGAAAAAATTATCATTCAAAACCTTCAAATTATGCAACAGCACTTTCATCTTGATAGTTTGGACAAAAGAATCCTCACCTATCTCACTGCCGACGCCCGTACTCCGTTTCTTGAAGTAGCCCGCAACTGCAAGGTTTCAGGCGCTGCCATTCACCAACGGGTGCAAAAAATGATCGAAGCGGGGGTGATCTCCGGCACCCAGTTCAACCTCTCGCCGAAAGGAATGGGTTATCTTACGTGCGCGTTTATCGGTATTCAGGTTAACCTGACTTCATCCACAACCCATGAAGAGGTTTTTCAGCAGATTAAGCGGATTCCCGAAATCGTGGAGTGTCATCATATCACCGGAAAGTACTCTTTGCTGATCAAGATTTTAGCCCGCAACAACGAGCACCTCAAGAAGATCATCGTGGAGCAAATCCAATCCATCATCGAAATTGTGGCCACCGAAACCTTTATCTCGCTGGAAGAAGGCTTTGTGCGGCAGTTGCCGGTGGAGTAGGGAAGTAAAAAAATGAGGCTGTCTCAAAAGTCTTTCGTTTGGATTTTCAACGTTTTTTAACCCTTAATCCCTAAAGGGAAAACGTTGAAAATCAGGCTCCCTTTAGGGACGGGGCAATCCTGATTTTCAACGTTTCTTGCTAAATCCAGACTTCTGAGACAGCCTCTACAGAGTTGGTTAAAGCAAATCAATTCAATTTTTAATCACCTTTTCAAACCACGTTTTATCATTTGTCTGTATTTTGATCAGGTACACCCCGTTGGGCTGGCCGGTCAGGTCAACACGGTCGGGGAGGAGCAGGTTCTGACTGCTGACTTCCGTGCCAAAAGCATTGAAAATGCTGACTTTGGCTTTGGCGTCCATCCCTTCGATGTTGAAGATGCCGGTTGAAGGATTGGGATAGATGTACAGGTTGAACGAATGATCCTGGAAAATTCTCTTTTCCTTTTTAGTTGAATTTAGGATTCCAAAATGCAATTCACATTTTTTAAGAATAAAAATACACAAACAGGTACGCTAATACTAAAATATAAATACTTTTGCATCATCAATAAATAGTATTTACGTACCTAATAAATTAAAGAAAATGAAAACACAGGAATCAATGAGTAAATTATTGAAGTTTTTCAGTTTAGGTTTTTTTCTTTTGCTTCTTGGAAACAGAGCTTCAGCATGTGAGGCTTGTAATCGTGTTTTTCTTGCGCAATTGGGAACCACAAGGTCCGGTGGCATTGTTTCAAAAGAACTCCTGTCGACAATAGCGGCACAGCGTTCAACCACGATGAACGATCCCGCCTGGGTAAGTGAAGTGCTTGCAGCAAATAATATGCTTGCAGATGCCGGTCTGTCCACTGCGCCAAAATCATTGCCGCCAGGTGCAGCAGTTCCAAACCTGAGTCCTCAGCAGAGTGGCTCTGGTGTCAAGACTGCTTCCGCCGGAAATTCCGATTTCATCGAGATCATCCGGCGCGACGAGCGGCTGTCCATTCCTACAACCAGCTATGTTCCTCAGGATACGCGGCCGGACAAAGTGGTAAGAATCACTCTTGAAGAAGGCGACAGCTACATTGGCAATGGCATAATTTACAAAGGTTTTACTACCGATGGCAAGATTCCCGGACCAACTGTACTGGTAGATGAAGGCGATATTGTTCAGTTCACCATTGTAAACAAAGGCAATATTCCTCATGGCGCATCCATTCATGCAGCAAATACCCAGACATCAAAATACCTCGGGAAAATCAATCCTGATGACAGTGCGACGATTGTATTCAAGGCAGCCATGCCAGGTGTTTACATGTATCATTGTGCTCCGGGTGGCCATGCCATTCCGATGCACATTATTTTTGGTCAGTACGGAATGATGGTTGTTAAGCCAAAGAAGAAATATGAATTGGAACGTATTTTAAATAAAGAGCCCGACATCGAATTGTACCTTGTTCAGCATGAGTTTTACGCAACTGGAAAAGATGCTGTGGAAGGCCAGGGAAAGCCAATGTACACCGCGTTTAACGGGAAACTTTTTCGTTATATCGAAGAACCTATAAAAGGGAGGCCTGGCGATTATGTGAGGATCAACTTCCTGAATGTCGGACCAAACCTGGTCTCTACTTTTCATATTGTCGGTATTGTCTGGGATTTTGCTTACTGGCAGGGACATCCTGAAAATAAATTCATTGGAGGGCAAACAGTGACTGCCGGTCCTTCGGATTCATGGGTTGTTGAGTTTCGTATTCCGCCTGATGAAGGGTCATATCTTATGCTGACGCATGCAGTTGGTTCTACTGACAGGGGCGCACTGGGTTTTTTAGTGTGTGACCGCAATGCTGATCCTTTAGGGAAAATGCTCGCCGATGGAAAAGTTTACAGCGAAGCAGAAATGGAAGAGTACCGGCAAAAGGCAAACCGGGTCATTACACCTTTTGGCATCGGCTCACCGGATGTGGATGTCCCGGTAGTTTACAAAAGCGATGTTAAGGAGGTTACCATCAGGATAATCGGGAATTCTTATTCTCCAAAAGTAGTACAGGTGACCCCGGGAACAAAAATTACCTGGATCAACGAAGATGTTTTCACATTCATGGAGGGAGAATTTTCGGGGATACATAATGTGCTGATTAAAAGCGGCCCCGAGCGATTCGCCTCGCCTATGCTTGCTCATGCCGAAAAGCACACACAGGAAATGATTCAGGAAGGGGAATATCTCTACATGTGTACACCTCATCCTTACATGGAGGGAAAAATCATTGTGACAACTAGCGGAGCGGGAGATATCCAGGTTGCAGCAGCCGGTGTGGGAGCAACCAGCCGTATGGTTTGGTTTGTTCTGATCGTGGCTGCTTTGGCGCTGATGATTGCTTTGATTGGCTTAATAAAGAAATAGCGCAGATTTTCTTATCAATTACCATCTGTAAGGTTTATTCCTCTTCAGTGAAATAGAAATGCAACAATGCCATCACTATTCTCTGTCAGCGGTTGAGTTGAAAATATTATTCACAGGAACGTATTTGGAGTTTGCTGACGCATCTTGTCTGTTGCAGTTATCTGGTCAATGCATCAGCGATCATTACAATCATTACCAATAAATAGAAAATGTTTAGGCTGATAAAGGCTGGATGTGGGTCGGGATATTTTTTGGCATTGAACCAACGGCGAAAAGAAACCAAAAGGAAGAATGTGATTAAAAAAATAACAAGTGAAAGCGCGGCTGACCGGATGATTCCAAAAAGCACCAGCATGACAGCAGCCATGGCTGTTGCAAATATCCAGACCAGTGTGAGGTTTGCCACCTGTTGCGGGGAGAAGAGTTGGGTTAATGTTGGAAATCCTGCTTTTTCATAATCGCCGGCATTTTTTAGCAGAATGAGCCAGAAATGTGGGATTTGCCCGATGAAAAACAGAAATGCCAGTAGAATTGCATGATGATGGGTGATACTTCCGCCGGCTGCTGTCCAGCCGATGATGGGTGGAATGGCGCCCACCACTGCACCGGGAATGGCTGCGAAGGCGGTTAATCGTTTCAAAGGTGTGTAAATGGCATTGTACCACACCATATTGATCAATCCTAAAAAAAACGGAAGCCGGGTATCCAATTGTAACAGAATGGAAGCCCCCAAAAAAATGAGAATGATGGCAAAAAACAGTGCCTGAAAGGGTTTGATCATTCCGGACGGAATTGGACGCCGGTTGGTACGCTCCATCAACACATCCGTTTTAGCTTCCTGTAAATGGTTGATGGCTGCAGAGCCGGATGAGAGAAGAAATACTCCAGCCATGGTGAGCAGCCAACCCCTGGCAAAAAAGCCCTGAAAGATCAGGAAACCTGTCAGCGCCGATAAAGCGACCGAAGCTGAAATAATGGGCTTTGTCAGCTGAAAGTAAGCGAGGATCAGCCTGCCGGTTGCCTCTTTCAACATTTATTTTAGTGTCTTGATAAACTCAATGATAAAGCCGACCTGGTCTTCGGAAATCTCTCCCTTATATGAAATCATTTGTCCCTTGCGGAATCCTTTCACCACATCATAATCAGGTTCGTAAATTGATCTGCGGATGTATTCATCATCCACGACTATGTCGCGTTCCTGACCGTCGGTAACAACGGTGATTGTAGTTCCATACCGGCCTTTGTAGGAAGGGCCGATGATGGTTTTTCCATCGAGTGCGTGACAGGCATTGCATCCTTTACTTTCGACAATCTGCCTGCCAAGTAAAGCCAGGTCAACATCATCTTTGACCAACATGGAAGTAGCCGTAGTGTCGTTGTACCATTCCCAGTAGGCATCCGGTTCCATCACCACCACTTCAGTAATCATCAGTGAGTGCTGAAGCCCGCAATATTCGGCACAAAAAACGTTGAATTCTCCTGTTTTTGTGGCTTCAAACCAACTTGTCTTGAGCATCCCCGGCACCATATCTTCTTTAATCCTGAAAGCCGGAATATAAAAGGAGTGAAGCACATCCATGGCATTGAGGTTGACAATCACCGCCGTATCTTTAGGAATATAGAGTTTGTCGGATATCCTGCCATTTTCATATTGAAAAGAAAAGTTCCACATCCGGGCATTGGCAGTTACTTTGATACCGTCCTGGGGTGGTTTTTTCATAGGGATCCAACCTACATAGCCATAATAAAACATGCCAAGCACCAAAATAATCGGAACCACCGTCCATACGATTTCGAGTGTGGTACTCCCTTCGATCTGAACGGCTTTGGGGTGCTTTTTCTGGTTATAGCGATAGATGAACATGATCATCACCGCAGTAATTCCGATGAGAAAGAACAACGAAATCCCGATAATCAGGACAAAGGCATTGTCAACGCCTTCTACGAATGTTGAGGCTCCTGAGTACATATCTTTTATCTGTATAAGTAATCAAAAAATGTAACATAAAGCACAAGTAAGAAAACTGTGACGACAAGTATGGTGAAAATCATAAAAACCTTGTTGTCAAATTTCAGGTGCATGAACCAGGCCATAACAATTGCACCTTTTATACCTGCAATCAACATGGCAGCGGCTGTGTTGTAAGGGCCCATATCAAACCGTGTGATGGCAACACTGATGGCTGTGAAGATGACCAGACACAACAGGACGATCATCTGGGTTTTGTAACTCGTTATGTGAGGTTTGTGTTCGCTCATAGTATTCAGCTTTAATGGATTAGATAAAATAGGGGAAACAGGAAAATCCAGATCAGGTCAACCAGGTGCCAGTAGAGACCTGTATTCTCAAGCCATACATAATCGGTACTGTTGATTTCATCTTTACTTATTTTACCATGTACATAGATAAAAAGACCAACTCCGATAATGATATGCAGGGCATGGATTCCGGTCATCACCCAGTAAAGACCGAAAAACAGAATCGTGCCATGTCCCAGTTCGAGCAGGTTTTCGCCTTTGGGATAAAAGCCGTAATCAATTTTTTCGCCCCATTCAAAATATTTATTGATTAAGAAAAGGACTGCGATAATCATCGTTGTGTTTAACAAGGCCAGCGCCTGCTTTTTATTCCCACGCTGAATGGCAGTAATCGACATCGCTACTGTTGCACTGCTAATGAGCAAAATGATAGTGTTCAGGGTACCAACGGTAACGTTCAATTCCTCACCGGCCAGTTGGAAGGCATCTGGATTTTTATAGCGGTAAACGGCATAAATGATGAATAGCATCCCAAAGAGCAGCAGTTCGGTAAAAATGAACAACCACATGCCGAGTTTGTCGCCTTCATCGTCTCGGTGAACGTGTGTATGTGCAGCTTGTGTACTCATGTGTGTTAGGATTTATAATGGTAAGGATCACTATCTACGACAGGAATTTCATCAAAGTTCTCGAGTGTTGGTGGTGTATCAACTGTCCATTCGAGCGTTTTGCCATTCCATGGGTTTTTTTCGGCAACTTTTACACCATGACTTGCACTGCGGACCAGGTTGGCAATAATAATCAGCAGACCGGCAATCATTACCCATGCGCCAAGGGAGGAAATGATGTTTCCTCCATGAAATTCAGGCAGGTAGTCGTAATATCTTCTTGGCATACCCAGGATTCCGAGATAAAACATCGGAAGGTAGAGTGAAAGGTAGCCGATGAAAAAAATTCCCCATCCCAGGTTAGCCCAATTTACATCATACATCCGGCCAAACATCTTGGGGAACCAGTAATGCAGCGCGGCCATGAACGCATAACCCGTACCGCCAAATACAATAAAATGGAAATGTGCAACCACAAAATGGGTGTCATGCACGTGCACATTGGTTGCCAGCGAACCGAGTACAAGTCCGGTTAATCCGCCAATCATAAATACAAAAATGAACGACAATGCCCAGTAAAAAGGAGTCTTCATCACCAGTGAGCCTTTGTGCATGGTTGCCACCCAGTTGAATACCTTAATGGCTGACGGAATGGCAACAAGAAAGGTAAGGAATGAAAAAGCATAGAGTGATACTCCGCTCATTCCGGAGGTAAACATATGGTGCCCCCAAACGAAATAACCTACAAAAGCAATGGCCAATGTAGAGAGAACCAGCGGTTTATAGCCGAATAAAACTTTTCTTGAAAAGACCGGAATAATTTCGCTGATTACACCCATGCCCGGGAGAATCATGATATAAACGGCAGGGTGAGAATAAATCCAGAAAAGGTGCTGATAAAGAATCGGGTCGCCGCCGAGCGCCGGATCAAAAATCCCTATACCAAATAATCGTTCCATAACCGTTAACAGCAAAGTAATCCCAACAACCGGAGTAGCCAGAATCTGAATCCAGGCTGTACCGTAAAGTGTCCAGGGGAACATCGGCATTCTAAACCAGGTCATCCCCGGAGCACGGAGCCTGTGAATGGTAACCACAAAGTTAATTCCGGTGAGAATGGATGAAAATCCCATAACAAAGGCGCCGAACATCATAGGCAGGACGTTGGTAGGCGTTTTGAAACTGTAAGGGGCGTAAAATGTCCAGCCTGTATCGGGTGGGCCGTCACCAAAGATTAAAGAAGTCAATACAATCAGAATTCCAATGACATAAAGCCACCACGAAAGCAGGTTGATCCGGGGGAAAGCCACATCTTTAGCCCCGATCATGATCGGAAGGAAAAAGTTACCAAATACAGCTGGCAATCCGGGAACAACAATGATAAAAATCATAATTACTCCATGGAGGGTGAACAGGCTGTTATAGGTTTGCGGGCCCATTATGGTTGCCCCGGGGGCAATCAATTCGGTTTTCATCAGCAGCCCAAGTATAGCTGCTACCGAAAAGAAAACCAGCATGGTGTATAGGTACAGTAATCCTACCCGCTTGTGGTCAGTCGAAAAAATCCATTCAAAAAGAAACGCCAATTTCCCTTTGAATCCTCTTCTGTAATCGAGGTAACTGACATAGTTTGTAGTTGTGTTTGACATGTTTATTTTAAGCTATTACGTTAATTCGATTGTGTCTTTTTTCTGGGTTTAATAATGAGAAACAAGAAAATGAGTGCCGTAAAAAAAAGGATGATGGTACCTGCAACTTTGGTAATATTCATCACATAACGTTGTCCTTCAGTGTCGTAGGCGTAGCAATAGGAAAGCAAACGACTCATCGAAGGGCCTGAACGTTCTTCTGCGGTTTCAATGACTGCCATTTTCAAGTCTATGGGTAAAAAGTAAGTTCCATGCAGGTAGCGTGTAATTTTTTCGCTTTTGCTGACAAAGATCATGGCTGATGTATGTGCAAAATCCAGACCGGTGCGCTTGTATTTGAAACCCACGGCTGTTGTCAGTTTTGCAATGTCAGCACTGTCGGCAACAAAAAACTTCCAACCCTCTTCATCGAAGTCTTTTTTGATCAGGTTGTGATAATTATTCCTGTTTGATTTGGCCAGGTCAACACCTTCCCTGGCATCAAAACTGATGTTAAGAATTTGGTAGTCCTTACCAATTTCCAAGTTGCTGCTGTTTATCACGTCGGCCATTGCATTCATAAAAGGACTGCAAATTCCGGGACACCTGTAATAAACCAATGCGATTACTGTGGGCTTATCGATCAAATCAAGGATATTGTGGGGTGCTCCCAAATGGTCAATAATCGTAATATCCTCAGGAAGATAAGTATCCAGCCGTTCAAAGATGCCGATTTCGCCTTCTTCGGGAGTGTACTGTCCAACAGGGGCTTGAGCAAAAATCCCTGTGAATAGGATTAAAAACGCTATGCAACCGGTGATTTTCATTTTATAGATGATGATGATAACTTTCGTGAAGCTGTGGGTGATTAACAGGTACAATCGTTGATTTTCCAAGCATAACAAATGTAATTAAAAGAAACAATCCGGCATAACCCAACCACATCCCAATTTCGATGAAACCAAATTTCAAATGCTCAATAGTTCCAGGCATGATTTGGACAAAAAGCATAATCCAAAGCCCGATAAGGAGGAGAACACTAATTGAGATCAGCACCGGTTTTTTGCGGCCTATTTCATCCGAGATGACAACGAGGAATGGAATTGCAAAATTGATAAAGAATTCAGCATAGAAAAGCACCTGCCATTCACCCAGAAATCTTGGGCTGTAGTAAACTGTGAGCTCGGGTATATTGGCATACCAGGTGATAATGAATTGCATGAACCATAGATATCCCCACACGATGCTGAAACGGAACAGGTAACGTGCCAGGTCGTGACGGTGAGCCTCATTCATTTCGGGAAAATAACCCTGACTGTTCAGAAAGAAAATGAACAGGATGATGGTTGCGACGCCATAGTACATGCTGGTAATCATTGTTCTGAAGCCAAAAATTGTGGAATACCAATGTGCATCTATGGTCATAATCCAGTCAATCCCTGCCAGCGAGAAGAAAATGACAGCGAGAAAAATGAACACGGTGGAGTAATGGGTATTTTTCCTGTATAGCGCAGGATCGGCAAATTTATCTCCACTGAATGCCATTTTACGGAGTACCAGAAAGGCTGAAATCCAGAGCACGAAATAAATAACAATTCTGATCATAAAAAAGGGCACGTTCAGGTATGGCGCCTTGTGAGCAAGCAGTTTGTCTGTTTCAGTTATACCCGGCTCAGCCCATTCGTAAATATGTTCCAGACCAAAGAACAACAGGAGCATTAAAATAGCTGCTACCGGAATAAACCCACCAAGGGCAAGAGGCACTCTTTGAAACATGGCCGACCATGAGGATTGAGTGATGTATTGGATGCTGTAATACATCATTGCGCCGATAGCGACGGTAAGAAAATAGACGTTATTCAGCAGTATGTTGGCCCAGGCGCGGTCGGGGTCGGTCAGAAATCCTGTGATCAGAGCTGCCAGGCCGACGACAATCAGCACGGCTCCAACAATTTTTATCTTCTGCGACGGATGAAAATGTGTTTGCATAGGTTATTTTTTCTGAATCATTTTTTCGACATAAGCAACTATTTTCCAGCGATCTTCAGGGCGGATCAGTGAAGCGTGTTGACCCATAACACCGTATCCATGTGAAATCGTATGATAGATCTGTCCTCCGTTCTGATCAAGTACACTCTGCTCAATCAGCGAGCGGGGAGGAACTGTATATTTTCCTGAAGTGTAAAGATGCCCCTTACCATCGCCGTTTTCGCCATGACACTGCTGGCAAAAGATTCCATACAAATACTTACCCTCATCCAGTACCTTTTGGTTAATGTCATGTGGGTTTACCAATTCTTTTCCAGGACGCTCTTCATTTTTATCGAATTCATAATAGCGGTAAGGGACAACATCCCTGGGGATGGTTCCTTCCACAGGCTTCTGCATAGTTTGGCCGTTTGGTGTTGCCGGATTGACTGTGTATGTTTTGTATGCTTTGCTGTGCGCCATGTCGGGGAAATACTCACGCCCTTTATCGGTGCGGGAGCGGTCGCAGGACCAGAGGATGATAACGGTCAACAGCAGCAAAGGCAGCCGGTTTATGTATTGTGCAGGTTTGTTTTTTATAAACATATCCATGAATGTAAAATGTTTTTCAAATTATTCTTCCCTGATTTCCTTGGCGCCGGCTGATTTCAGCACCGACTTAATTTTCTCGGGATCAGCAGGCTTTTCAATAAGTATTACAAAATGATCGTCAAGTACCCGGGGATCGATGATTTTGGCAGATTTCCCCGGGAAATATTTTATCACACCAAGCAAGGTAAAAACAGTAAGTGTTGCTGTTGTCAGGATGGTCATGAGGTACATCAGCACTACCATTGGCGGGAAACTGAATAGAGGTTTGCCGCCATACCGGAGTGGATAATCAATCACAGAGGTATAATAAAGAAATGAAAAAGTGAGGATTACCGCCATTACTCCGTAAAAAAATGATGCATGAGGAATCCGGCTTTTCTTTGTAAGATTTTTTAAAATGTCGTGATCGGCACAGGGCCCGAAGATATCATTTACTTCAATGTGTTGCTCTTTAAAAACTTTCAGCGCCTTTACCACATTGGCTTCGTCTTCAAAAACTCCGATAATACTTTTTGTTTTCATAACTATTCGCTTTGTTGAAGTTTGCGTTGTTCAGACTTAGCAACGGGTTTTGTTTCATTTACCGCAACTATGGGAATGTACCTGACAAACAGTAACATTCCGCAGAAGAACAACCCGAAAGTGCCAACATAAATTCCTATATCAACTAAAGTTGGATGATAGCTTGTCCAACTGGATGGCAGAAAATCCTGAGCGAGGGATGAAACGATGATGATGAAACGTTCGAACCACATGCCAATATTGATGAAAATCGAAATGATAAATAGAACGATGAGGTTCTGTCTCGCTTTTTTAAACCAGAAAAGTTGCGGAAAAACTGCGTTAAACAGAAACATCATCCAGAAAGCTACCGAATAGGTTCCTGTGACCCTTGCGTTAAAGAATGTATGGAGTTCATATTCAACGCCTGAATACCAGGCGGTGAATAATTCGGTGATGTATGCCAGGCCAATAATCAAACTGCCGTATTTTAATACATGTGCTATGTTATCAAGGTGTTTAGCAGTTACAAAGTCGGTAAGGTTGAATACTTTTCTTATCAGGATCATTATAGTTAGTACCATGGCAAAACCCGAAAAAATTGCACCGACGAAGAAGTAGGGTGGGAGGATTGTTGCATGCCAGCCCGGAAGTACCGAAACGGCAAAGTCCAGAGCAACAATGGTATGCACAGAAATTACAAGTGGTGCAGCAAGGCCGCCGAGGATTTTCATAACAGTTTCGTAACGGTTATAAACCCTCATGGAGCCATTCCACCCCATGCTGAAGATGCCATAAACCACTTTTTTCACTTTGTTGGTTGTGCGGTCGCGGATAGAGGCTAAATCCGGAATCATTCCGAAATACCAAAGTGTCAATGACAGCAACAAATAAGTGGAGATGGCCAGCACGTCCCAAAACAGTGGAGAGTTGAAGTTTGTCCAGAGCAACCTGGTATTTGGGTAAGGGAAAATGAAGAACACCAGCCAGGGACGACCGAGGTGAAGCACCGGAAAAAGTCCGGCACACATCACCGCAAACACCGTCATTGCCTCAGCTGCCCGGTTGATGGCGCCTGCCCATTTTTGCCTGAAAACCAGGAAGAAAATAGTGAAGGCTGTTCCGGCGTGCCCAATACCGATCCACCATACAAAATTGATGATGTCCCATCCCCATCCGACGCTGTTGTTCAGCCCCCATGTCCCAAGCCCGACTCCAACAGTCATGTAAACAGCCCAACCACCGTACATCAGCATCAGCGTTCCGATTGCCATGGCGACAAACCACCACTTTGCCGGTTTTCTTTCCACGTTGGCCAGCAATTCGTCCGAAATCTGACCATAGCTTTTTTTACCCTTTACCAGGGGAATTTTCAATTCGTTTGCAAACATGGATTATTATGTATTATTCGTTCATATTCAATAAATTATACTTGCTTATTCCTGATCTTTGTGAGGTAATTCACCGATGGCAATGTGTGCCATTCTTCCAGAATCTGATAATTGCGCGGATCTTTTACCATTTTTGCTACGCGGCTTTCAGGATCATTCAGATCACCAAATACAAGTGCTTTGGATGGACACGACTGAGCACAGGCTGGTGTGACATCACCATCCTTAAATGGCCTGCGTTCGTTTTTGGCTTTCAACTTCGCCTCCTGAATCCGTTGAACGCAGAAGGAACATTTCTCCACGACACCGCGCTCTCTAACGGTTACATCCGGGTTTAGCACCATCCGGCCAAGGTCTGAGTTCATGTTAAAATCGAACTTGTCGTTCTGGGCATAACGGAACCAATTGAAGCGCCGCACTTTGTAGGGGCAGTTGTTGATACAGTATTTTGTTCCGATACAACGATTGTAAGCCATCTGGTTTAGTCCTTCAGAACTGTGATTGGTGGCGGCCACAGGGCAAACGTTTTCGCAGGGCGCATGGTCGCAATGCTGACACATCACCGGTTGAAAGACGACATTTGGGTTATCGGATTCGCCATCGTAATAACGATCAATTCGCATCCAGTGCATGATGCGTCTTCTGCGCACTTCATCCTTGCCAACGACCGGTACATTATTCTCGCTCTGGCAGGCTACCACACATGTGCTGCAGCCGGTACAGGCATTCAGGTCGATCAGTAAAGCCCAGTGGTGCCCTTCAAATTCGGTCACCGGATAGAGTGTCGATTTATGCTTGTCGTGATATTTCTTCAGTTCGTTGCCAGCGTATGGTTTTTCTTTATATTTAGCTAATGTGGATTCTCTGACAATGCCACGTCCTTCCATGTTGAAGTGCATCTGTGTAAGGGCAAACTGATGTCCTTTTCCGGTTTTTTTCAGATCAGTGACTGTACCTGTCAGTTGGCGATGCTCTCCGTCCCATGAGGTCATCGGGTAAGCATTTTTACCGATATTTTCACCGGCTTTTCCAGCTTTTGTCCGGCCATATCCCAATGCAAATGAAATACATCCTGCTGCCTGTCCTGGCTGGACCAGCACCGGAAGTTCGATCACATCATTAATTTGAATGATATCGCCGGTTTTAAGGTCCTTTTCTTTAGCTAAAGCTGGTGAAACAGCGGCAAAATTATCCCAAGTCACGGAGGTCAACGGGTCCGGAACTTCCTGAAGCCATGGGTTGTTGGCATCATGGCCATCTCCGATGGCAATATTTTGAATCAGGTTGAATTCCAGATTGTTTGATTTTGAAATGTGTCGCTGGAGGGTTGTGGCAGCTTGTTGGACACTGCTAAAATCAAATTCTGGAAACGATTCTTCAGCCAGTGCCTGTTCGAAAACTCCTGATTGGAGTGAATGTTGCCAGAATGTGGTGAAATCAGCAAACCTGGTCTGTTTTGGAAATAGGTTTGTTTCCCAGTATTTCTTCAAATAGCTGTAAAAATCCTGTTCACTCCCTGACCATTTTAAAAGGGTATCCTGAAACTGTCGGGTATCAAATATCTTACTGATCGCCGGTTGTGCAAGGCTATAATGATTGGTCAGGAATTCAGCGTCGTTCCACGATTCAAGGTAATGATTATCCGGAATAATATAATTGCAAGCCTCTGCTGTTTCATCTTTTGCCGAAGCAAACGAGATACTGAGTTTAGCTTTTGTGAGCGCCTCTTTTAATTTGGCTTGATCGTGATAAGTGTAAAGTGGGTTGACCTGATAAAACATCACCGCATCTACATCACCGTTAATCATATTTCCAACCAAGACTTCAAACCCTTTTTCATCGTCGTCACCGGCCTGGATGGCATGGGACAGGTCGATGGTGTTACCATAACTATCCAGTTTTTGATTGATCGCATTGACCAAGACCTGCACCTCCCGGTTGTTTTGTCCTGAGATAACAATACATTTTCCGCGATTTGCTTTCAATTTTAAAGCCAGTGGTTTGATGTCGTAAAAATCTACTGAAGGAGCGTTGATAGATCCCGGTTCCAACTCGTTGTAAAGAGCCATCAGAATTTTGAGTTCATCAGCGGGTTTTACAGGAATACGCTCATCAGCATTGGCTCCAGAAATTGAGTAATTGGCTTCAAACTGCACGTGGTGCGACATGGCCGGATTGTCCTGGTTAAGTTTTCGGGTTTTGCTGTAGCGATTTGCGAAAACCGAAGGAGCAAGCCAGGTGCCAAGAAAGTCAGCGCTGAAGCTGACAATAATATCTGCCTTGTCGAAACGATAGTCTGGAAGTACACTGAGGTTGTGGGTTTGTTGATGGGCTTTACGAATGGCGCCGTAAGACACTGCATCCCATGTAACTACTTCAAGCATTGGGAACTTAGCCTGGAAGTCCTTGATCACCTGCCTGGTCGCCGGGCTTAGTAAAGTGGGTGTAACCAAAGCCATTCGCCTGCCATTCACCTGGAACTGATTTAATTTTTCCAGTATTTCTGAATCGGCTGTTTCCCAGGCTAATTCGTACTCATGATCGGTTGGGTGTTTGTACCGTGCACCATCGTCGTAAAGGCTGAGAACTGAGGCCTGAACCCTGGCGCTGGTTCCGCCCTGGGAAATGGAGGAAAGTTCGTTTCCTTCAATTTTGATCGGGCGTCCATCCCGGGTTTTTACTAAAATGCTGCAGTACTCGTTTCCGTATAAATAGGAGGATGCGTACCATGTAGCTTTTCCGGGGATGAGTTCTTCTGGTTGTACAATATAAGGTATGGCTTTTTTAACGGGATTTTCGCAGGCTGTGACTATGGTAGCTGATGCGAAACTGATGCCGCACCATTTCAGAAAATCTCGCCGTGATGCTGATTTTTTGTCCAGGTGATTACCAGACAGCAACTCGAGTAAGTCTGATTTATGATCATCTTTTATGCTCGTTGGTTGCTCAGCAATCGCTCCCGATTCATCTAAACTTTTCCAGTATTTTTTTTCTTCCATTTAACTGTAATGATGATGTTGAAAATGAGTCTAATAATGGCATTTCATGCATTCTTCACCTCCTAAACGAGCAGGTGAAACCGAATCGATACGTCCGGCTTTGATATCCTCTTGCAACTTTTCGTACATTTCGTAGTAAGGATTGTCCAGAAAATCAACCTTTCGTGTACGGTGACAGGTCAGGCACCATCCCATCGAAAGGTCTTCAACCTGTTGAACGATGTGCATTTCCTCAACCTTTCCATGGCATTCCGCGCAGTCTAATTTACCGGCATTCACATGTTGAGCATGACTGAAAAAGCTATGATTTGGCAGGTTGTGTATGCGTATCCATTGGATGGGTTCACCGGTTTCGGCAGCCTTGTGTATTTTGTTAATTTCGAAACTGCCTGAATTTGTTCCGTTTCTGATTACGGTATGACAATTTAGACAAACATTATTTGAAGGAATGCCGGCGCTAAGGCTTTGATCGGCAATATGATGGCAATAACGGCAATCTATTTTATTTTCACCAGCGTGTATCTTATGTGAGAACTTTATTGGTTGATCGGGAGCATAATCAGGTGTGCGTCCAAGGTTAATGCCTTCGGCTACAGCAAATTGTACATGCACACCCATTCCAATCAGCAGAATGACAACATGAATGAAATGGTACTTAATTTTTTTCGTAAAAAGTAAATCTACTATTGCCAACAACATCAGAAATCCGAATCCCCAGAAAATGACTGCTTTTTTTGGTTCTGCAGTTAGTTCTTGTGGGCCTTTCACACTTATTTTTTGAAAATAGGCTTCCAGCATCCTTTCTTCTTCATCCGTAATACTCATTCCTTTATGGTCGGTCATCAACCGGATACTGGCTGGCAAATTCATTACACCTTTGAGGTCATAATTTGGGTTTTCGGCCCACACCATTACCAGGTCCAAGGCAGATGGATTCCAGTTGATACTTTCTGTTGGCTTGATGTAGTGGCATGAAACACAGTTGTGTTTGCCGCTTTCAAAAGGAACAAGACCTCTGAAAAGCCTTTCACCTTTGCGTAATTCCGTTTTTGTGTAGGTCTGCTGATCCGCGGTAACCGGATCAACCTGTGCCAATGACTGCATTTCAGCCTGAACAGCTGCTTTAATCGTGTCTCCTTGAATTGGCAGTGTGTCTGACGCTTTTAAACTTGAAGAGGATAATAATAATAGGAGTAAGCAAACTATACCCTTGTACAAAGTTCCGACAAAATGCCTTGATGGGTTTTGCCCAGGTTGCGGTAGATGTTGCATATTCATTCAGGTTTACTTGTATTAATATTTTGCTGCACAGTTATTCTCAGTGCTTTACCGGTAAAAAACTCCTTTAAAAGCATTCCCTGCACAGGGTTACAAAAGTAAGAAAAAACAATATCAGGTACTTGTTGTAAGTAATTCATATTCAGTTTAAATAATAAGCATATCTTCATGGTTCACAATTGTTCACATTCATTTGAAAGCGTGAATATATAATGGATTCGGATTGTAAATTTCAAATACTCTGGTACTGAATTACCGCCTCAAAAGTATAGTTTCTTATTGTACGGTTTTACACAATTTCTAATTTAGAAATTATCTAAATTTGCAAAGGTTTGATTTGGCGCCTAAGTTTTTGATAATTTGGCGCTCTGAAATTTATTGATTGTTCACTAAATATTTAAAAGAAATGAAAAAACAACTTCTTATCAATCTGCTAATTATAGCGGTTGTGGCTGTTATGACAGCCTGTGGCGGATCGGTAAAAAACGATCTGAAAGGAGCCGATCCGGATGCTGGTAAAGTGGCTATGGAGAAAAACCTTCAATCTGTCGAACTTGCGGTTGGCGGAATGACATGCACCGGATGCGAAGTGGCAATTGTTGGCGCTGTAAGCAAAATTAAAGGGGTTAAACTCGTGGATGCCTTTCATCTTGAAGGTCTTGCAGCAATTACCTTCGATACAACTGTTACAGACCTGGATCAAATCCGAGTTGCCATCGAGGAAAGTGGCTACACCACCGGAGATGTTGAAGTTATAGAACCAAATAATTAATCACAAAAAAAATTTAATGAAATGAAAAAGTTATTCTTTCTGTTTTTCATGACTGCTGTCATGATATCATGCAACACTGCCGATAAAGAGATTAAAAAGGAGGTTGAAATCATTAAAACTGAGGTTTCGGAAAAAGATGGTATGTTCCTTCATGTTTCAAGCAACGACCCTCACCGCGTGCTGATGGCCCTGCGGATGGCCGAATTGATGGCCGAAGACCATGATGTGATGATTTATTTTGACATCAGGGGAATTGAAGTCGTATTAAAAGATGCTCCTGACCTGACTTACGCTCAGTTTTCCAATTCACATGCTCAATTGATAAAACTTGCGGAAATGGGGATCCCACTGCAAGCCTGTCCCGGTTGCCTTGAAGCTGCCGGCAAAACCGCTGATGATCTTACCAACGGGGTAACTGTTGCTGACAAGGAAAAGTTCTTCAGTTTCACCAAAGGAAGAATCTTAACGCTTGACTATTAATAGTTTGAATGGGTTAAAGAATATGTCCGCTACCACTAACATCATATCAAAGGTATTTCATTTCTATACCGATGGATTTAAATCTATGCCAAACTGGGGTAGGCAACTGTGGTGGATCATCCTGCTTAAGCTTTTCATCATGTTCGCTATCTTCCGGCTTTTCTTTTTCCCAAATTACCTTAAAAGCAATTTCGACACAGATACTGACCGCAGTCAGCATGTGATCGAACAATTAACTGATCCAAACAATTCAAAATAAACTGATTATGGGAATTTTTGACATGTCTTTAATTAACTGGTCGCGGGGCCAGTTTGCGATGTCAGCCATGTTTCACTGGATTTTTGTCCCTCTGACGTTGGGTTTAATCATTTTGGTTGCCATAATGGAGACCATTTACGTTCGTACAGGTGATGAAAAATGGAAAAAGCTGACCAAGTTCTGGGCAAAGTTGTTCGGAATTAATTTTGCCATCGGGATTGCCACCGGAATCATTCTTGAGTTTCAGTTCGGCACCAACTGGTCCAACTATTCGTGGTTTGTTGGCGATATCTTCGGAGCGCCTTTGGCTATCGAGGGCATCATGGCTTTCTTCATGGAAGCCACTTTTGTGGCTGTCATGTTTTTTGGCTGGAACAAGGTGAGTAAGCGTTTTCACCTGATATCAACATGGCTCGTGGCTGTTGGGGCTAACCTTTCAGCACTTTGGATTCTGGTGGCCAACGCCTGGATGCAATATCCGGTAGGTACTGTTTTTAATCCAATGACAGCGCGCAACGAGATGGTTGATTTCTGGGCTGTCCTCTTTTCACCGGTTGCTGTGAACAAGTTTCTGCACACAGTGGCTTCCGGTTATGTGCTTGCAGCTGTTTTTGTTATCGGTGTTTCTTCATGGTTTTTGCTGAAAAACCGTGATGTCCTTTTTGCCAAAAGAAGCATTATCATTGCTTCTGTATTCGGGATTACTACTTTATTGTTCCTGGTTTGGTCGGGAGATGAATCGGCCAGACAAATGGCTGACAAACAACCCATGAAATTTGCCGCTATGGAAGCGCTTTGGGAAGGTCAGACCAACGCACCGTTGATTGCCATTGGACTACTTCAAAAACCTGCACCCCCAAAAACTGCCAACGAATACCAGGAAAAAGATTTCGCCATCAAAATTGAAATCCCTAATATGTTATCCTACATGGCCTTCCTCGATCCAAATGCATACATACCCGGAGTGAAAGACCTGGTAGATGGCTACACCAATCCCAACACCGGTGAAGTTCATATTTCTTATTACGAGAAAATGGAGCGGGGAAAAGAGGCTATCGCTGCATTAAAAGGCTACAAAGAGGCGCTTAATGCTGAGGATGAAGAAGCGTTGCAGATTTACAAAGCAAAGTTTGAAGATCAGGTCTGGATGCAGAACACCTTTAAATATTTTGGATACGGGTATTACGATGCCTACACGGTGTCTGGGCTGCTTCCCAACATTCCGGTAGCGTTTTATTCCTTCCACATTATGGTGGCTTTGTCAGGACATTTTTTGGCATTATTCCTTTTAATGCTGATTTTTACATTGAAAAACCGAATAGAGCGGATGCGCTGGCTGCATTATATCGCCATTTGGACGATTCCTTTGGCATATATCGCAACCCAGTTGGGTTGGATTGTCGCCGAAATGGGGCGCCAACCATGGGTAATCCAGGATTTGATGCCCACGCTTTCGGCAGTCTCGCGGATTGATTCAGGCAGCGTGCAATTGACATTCTGGTTGTTTGCAATCACCTTTACCATTCTGCTCATTGCAGAAATCCGAATTTTAGTGAAACAGATTAATAAAGGTATAACAGGAGGAAATTAATATGTTTGAAACATTATCACACTTCGCATTACAGCAATACTGGTGGGTGATCGTTTCACTCCTTGCCAGTCTTCTGGTTTTTCTATTCTTTGTGCAGGGGGGCCAGACGCTGATTTTTACGCTTGGTAAAAATGAAATTGAGCGCAAAATGCTCGTCAACTCTCTCGGTCGTAAATGGGAATTTACTTTTACAACACTAGTCACATTTGGAGGTGCTTTCTTTGCCTCCTTCCCACTTTTTTACAGCACCAGTTTTGGAGGTGCTTACTGGGTTTGGATGATCATTTTGTTTGCTTTTGTCATTCAGGCTGTGGCTTATGAGTTTCGCACAAAGCCGGGGAACTTTTTGGGGCAGAGGACTTATGAGGCTTTTCTCATCATCAATGGCGCACTGGGCACAATACTGATTGGCGCTGCTGTCGGAACCTTCTTTACCGGCTCGGCTTTTTCGGTGAATAAACTCAACCTCACAAACATTTTTGAAGGAGGATCTACCACAATTTCTGCATGGGAAGGACCAGCTTACGGATTGGAAGCGGCGTTGAATATCCAAAATCTGTCGCTGGGACTTGCTGTATTTTTCCTGGCAAGGATTCTGGGCATCCTTTATTTCATGAACAGCATTCATAACGACAACATCTTCAAACGCTCTAAAAAACACCTTTTAATAAATGCGGTTCCATTCCTGGTTTTTTTCCTGCTGTTTGTCGGATTGCTGCTTACGAGTGCCGGTTTTGCAGTAATTCCAAATCCTGTTCGCGATCCGATGTTGTGGAAAATTGAACTGGAACCTTTCAAATACCTTAACAATTTCCTCCAAATGCCGCTGGTTCTGGTCTTGTTTTTATTGGGCGTTGTGCTGGTGCTCTGGGGAATTATCGGATCCTTGTTTAAAGATTCGACCAAAGGTATATGGTTTGCCGGCACAGGAACCGTTCTTACGGTATTTTCGCTGCTGATGGTGGCAGGGCTGAATAACACGGCTTTTTATCCTTCAACATTCGACCTGCAGAGCTCACTCACGATAATGAACAGTTCGTCGAGCAAATTTACCCTCACCGCCATGAGCTACGTTTCGCTGATGGTGCCATTTGTACTGGCCTATATTATCTATGCCTGGCGCTCGCTCAACCACCGGAAAATTGATGCTGCCGAAATGGAATCCGGCGATCACGCTTATTAATTTTAAAAATAAAAAGATATGTACTGGAGAGAAATAATTCATTACGTGACCCTTCCCGTCCTGATTTATATTACCTATCGGATCATCTTGTATTACATGAAAAAATTCGATAAGAAGCTAACCGAGGATGGTGAGGAATAGTTGAGCCGGATTGATGAAGTTTGTCATTTTGAAATAATCACCTGGAAATATTGTATTTGTTCCATTTAAATTATTTTTACAAAAAAAATAGTCTTCAGAAATGAAAAGATTTTACTTCCTGATTACCATTACTTTAATAGTGATGGTGAAATCAACTTACACACAGAACTACACATCACTTACGGATGAGGATTTTGCCAAATTTCCTTATTGGATTGAAATGATGAGCGACGAATCAGTGAACTTCTTCGATGTTCAGCGGGCATTTGAACTTTACTGGAATGATCGTGAAGTAACCAAAGGTTCGGGATGGAAACCCTTCAAACGATGGGAATACATGACGAGCAGCAGGGTTTATCCAGATGGAACACGATTTCCTGCCGACCTGAACTGGATTGAATACCATGTGTACAAGGATAAATTTCCCGAAAACCGGTATTACAGTGGTAATTGGGAAAATCTCGGTCCATTTTTAATCCCCGGAAGTAAAGGTTACAATGGACTCGGAAGAGTAAATTCCATTGCATTTCATCCAACCGATCCCAACACGATCTATCTGGGAGCACCTGCCGGAGGACTTTGGGTAACGCACGACAAGGGAGAGACATGGTACTCCGAAACCGATGTTCTTCCAACCCTTGGCGTTTCATCAATCGTTGTTGACCATGCCGAACCTTCGGTAATTTACATTGGTTCAGGCGACAGGGATGCCGGAGACGCTCCGGGAATGGGGGTAATGAAAAGTGTTGATGGTGGGATGACCTGGCAATTATCAAATAATGGCATGGGGAATCGGATTGTTGGACGAATGATTATGCATCCCCAGGATAACCAGGTAATTATTGCAGCCACAAATTCGGGAATTTGCAAAACTACCGATGGAGGCCATAGCTGGCAAGTCAGGCAGGGGGGCGATTTTAAAGAAGTTGTTTTCAAACCTAACGATCCGTCAGTGATCTATGCATCGGCAAACGGAAGATTTTATCGTTCGACGGACACCGGAGAAACATTTCAACTCATTTCCTCCGGATTGCCTGTTGGCGCCCGGGGTGTCATTGGTGTTTCACCGGCAAATCCTGAAATAGTCTATTTTCTTTTAACCACGGGAGATTCCTTTTTAGGATTGTACCGATCAGACGATGCCGGACTTAGCTTTTCAGAAAGGTCAACAACCCCAAACATCATGAGTTGGGGTTGTGCTGGAGGTGACGGAGGGCAGGCGTGGTACGATCTTGATATGGCCGTTGATCCGTTAAATGAAAATATTTTATTCGCCGGTGGTGTTAACTGCTTTAAATCGAGTGATGGAGGAATAACCTGGCAGATCAGCTCACACTGGTGGGGTGATTGCGGTGTACCAGCGGTTCATGCCGACCTGCATATACTTGAGTATAGCCCACTCGATGGAAGGTTGTATGCAGGTAACGACGGTGGGATCTATTGGACCGGTAATGGCGGGACAAACTGGACTGAAATCTCCAACGGTCTTGCCATCAGCCAGGTTTATAAGATCGGACAGAGCGCTACGGTAAGTAATAAGGTAATCAATGGTTACCAGGACAATGGAACAGCAACCTACACCGGAACTCAAAACTGGATTCCAACGATAGGAGGTGATGGGATGGAATGCGCCGTGGACCACCAAAATGCAGTGTATAGTTATGGCACGCTCTATTTTGGCGATATTTTCAGGATGACCAACAATGTCAATGCCTTCAAAGTTGCCGGTAACAATTCTTTCGGTATAACGGAGGACGGTGGGTGGGTAACCCCTTTCCTGCTTCATAAAGGTGATGCGAATAAGATGTTTGTAGGGTATAAAAACATCTGGAGAGGTTTTAATATCAGATCCAACAATCCAACCTGGCAGAAAATTTCAAACAATCTTGCAGGTAGCAATAATGTAAATATGAGGGCGATTGAGCAGTCTCCGGTGAACTATGAAATTCTGTATGCTGCCAGAGAAGACAGAAAATTATTCCGAACCGATAATGCAAACAAGCAAAGCCCAACATGGACTGACCTTTCTACATTCCTTCCGGATAATAACCATATCAATGATCTTGAGGCTCATCCTTTTGACGAAAACATCGTTTACATGGCAAAAGGTACCAAAGTGTTTAAATCTGTTGATAAGGGGATTTCATGGACCAACATTTCTGGTTCACTTCCTTCGGTTTCGGTCAATAGCCTTGCTTACCACAAAAACAGCCACGAAGGCCTCTATGCCGGCACAGATATCGGAATTTTTTACAAAGATGCCTTTATGGATGACTGGATGCTATACGGTGATGGTTTCCCCGCTAGCAGCCGGGTTACTGAAGTGGAAATATTTCATGATGCATCCAACCCGGAGAATGACAGGATAAGGGCATCTACCTACGGTCGAGGCCTGTGGGAATCTGATATGTATTATGATTCCCCGGTTGCTGATCTGGTTGCTGATCACACCATTATTACTCCATTTTGTGCAGTTAATTTTACCGACAGTTCTTTGGGTGTTCCCACTTCGTGGAATTGGGAGTTTGAAGGTGCAATACCTGCAACATCGACTGTGAAAAATCCGCCCGGGATAGTTTATGAGACTCCGGGAACCTATAAAGTAACTTTAACTGTTACAAACAAAGCCGGATCAAATCAGGTCGTTAAGGAAGATTACATCACAGTCAGCGATCAATTGCTCCCGGCGCCCGATTTCTCAGTTAACCAGTCTGCGTTTTGCTCATGGTCGGCATTAACCATCACTGACCTGTCCCTGTATTGCCCAACAACTTATGAATGGAGTTTTTATCCCGATAACGTAGTTTATATCGAAGGGACATCCTCCACCAGCCCAAACCCGATGGTTATGTTCTCTGAAACCGGCAGCTATTCAGTAACGTTGATTGTCCATAACTACAATGGCAGTGCATCGTTAACCAAAGAAAATTATATTCATTACGGTGGTTTTCCAACTCCCTTCATCGAATCCTTCGAAGAGGGGTTTGCATCAAAAAGCTGGTCTGTTGAAAATCCGGATAGTAGGAAAACGTGGCAGGTTATTGCACCAGATTTTACTCCTCATGGCCAAAATGCTGCTTTCATGAACCATTTTGATTACTATTTCATGTTTGAGCGCGACAGGTTGATTTCTCCGATCATTAACCTCAAGGGAGTTACGGAGGCTCATCTGAGTTTCAAACACGCTTATGCCCAGCGATATTCGCAGGTCGATTCACTTTTGGTTAAAATTTCTACCAATTGCGGTAATTCATGGCAAACCATCTATGTGAATGGTCCGGATGGTTTTGGCGGATTTGAAACATCACCACCAACCGCAGCCTATTTTAATCCCGCTTCAGGCGAAGACTGGTGTGGTGAAGGTTATGGCGCTGACTGCATAAGTATCGATATCTCACCGTTCTGTAATCAGCCCGATGTGAGGATTATGTTTGAGGCATTCAACCGGATTGGTAACAATCTTTATATCGACGACGTTGAGATAAGTGTGCTAACAAAGGTAGATCGACAAGATTTGCACACCGGCAATTTCAGGATGTATCCAAACCCATCGGATGGAATGGTTCAGTTGATCTTTGAACATTTGGATGATGATGTTCATATTTCTGTGTTCGATATAAACGGAAAAGAGATACATCGTCAGCAAAAAGGGCAAACTGAAGCAGGGGAGACCATCAGCTTGGATTTAAGCATGTTGGACCCTGGCGTTTATTTTGTGAAAGTGAATGGGAACAACCAAACAGCAGTAAATCTCCTTATTCTCCAATAAGATATTTCAAGATCTGCTTTGCTTCGATCATTCATTTAGCTAATGAGTAAATGCCTGAAAACCATCCATTTTGATTTTCAGCAAGAAGTTTTCTCGCTTGTACCATATAAATTCTGGAAATTTAGATGAATGACTCGCCCGTCATCCTGTTTTTTGAAGGGAAAAAGCTCCTGAATCACGAATTTTTGAGGGAACCTGAGTTTCAAATTTTGAGTCTTATGTTAAACTTTTTAAAAATATTAGGACTTTGATTTGCTAAAAACTAATTAATGAGTATTATTGCAATTGTTTTCATGGTGATTTTATTGCATTTTAAACAGCACTATTATCCTGAAAATTTTTCGAAACCAATGACTTATTAATCTGAAATCAAATTATCTAATTATTAATTTAAATTCATAAAACATGAGAACCTTTACAAAGTTGTGTCTCTTAGCCATGGTGCTCACTTTTTCAACAGCACTCTTTGCGCAGCAAAGCATTCACAATCAGACCGGTAATTCTGTACCGGATAAGATGGAGTTGTTACGCCAGATTCATGGACCAGGTGTTGTTGTGCCTCCTTCAATCGAAGGATCATCCAAAGCAGCCGGTGACGATTGCGTGACTCCTATCGAAATTCTGTCATTACCTTTTACCGATGCCGGACAAACAACCACCGGAAGGGGAAATGATTATTGGGAAACCTGTCTGAATGATTTCGATGGTGGTGAGGATATTATTTACGAGTTGGAACTCACTTCCGCTACTACAATTCAGATCATGATTGATCCAAAAGGTACAATTCGTACCGGGGTTGCGATATCCGACGGTTGCCCGTTATCTTCCACCTGTCTTGGTTTAAGCTATGACTTCAACAGCGGTGCTCCACATGGATTTACTGTTGCTCTTGATGCAGGTATCTATTATATTATGGTTGATACCTGGCCAAATCCTGCCTCAATACCTGATTTTGACCTGACGGTTGTTGAAGCTGCCACAGTAGCTAATGACGATTGTGAAGATGCCATTGATTTAGGAGAGGTACTTAACTATCCTTTCTCCACAGAATTAGCTACGGATTCGCCGTACGGAAATACCAACGGACCTGAAATTTGGTTTAACTACACAGCCGGCTTTACCGGTTGGGCAGCTATTGATCTCTGTGGAAGTGAGTACGATACTGATCTTGCGGTCTGGGAAGGTGCTGCTTGTCCTCCAGTTACATTGCTTGATGAAAATGATGATTACTGCGGATATGATGGCTTGCAGTCAAAAATCTTTCTCGAAGTTGTTCA
This sequence comes from Bacteroidales bacterium, assembly GCA_014860585.1. Classification (NCBI taxonomy): domain Bacteria; kingdom Pseudomonadati; phylum Bacteroidota; class Bacteroidia; order Bacteroidales; species Bacteroidales bacterium. The sequence continues at coordinate 29,917 of JACZJL010000019.1, forward strand.
GGGTGAAGTGTACAAAATTGAAATTGGCGGTTTTGACGGTGCTACAGGTGATGGTTTACTATCTATTTATGAGTATGAAATCTGTACATTGACCTGCCCTCCTGGTGGCACACCAGAAGCTGAACCATGCGGAGCAAACATCAACGGAGGCTGCAATATGGATATGCCCGCCTTTACATCAGTCGAGGATGGTACCATAATTTGTGGTAACCTATGGAGTCAGTTTGGAACCCGCGATACAGACTGGTTCAAGGTTGAACTTGCATCACCCGGAAGCATTAAAATGAATGTTAAAGCCGAAGAATCTGTCGTTTTCGGTTTAGTAGGTCAGGTTGTTCCGGGAATTCCCGGATGCGATAACACGACCAACTTTCTTACTACCTATAAGATCTTACCCGGTTGCCAGGAGGATTTTATTTATGTTGTTAATATGCCAAAAGGAACCTATTACCTGTTTGTTGCACCAATGGACTTCTTTGCTCATTCCTGTCCTGGATTTAACTACCAGGCTTCATTTGAACTTGTGGAATTGGCCAGTGGTTTCATAACAGGTAATGTTCTTGGTTTTGACATTGCTGCCGGTATCGAAGGGGTGAAAATTACAGCAGGTGATGCAGTAGCTTATACTAATGGGATAGGAAACTATATCATTGAACTGCCGGTGGGTACTTATGATGTTGAGGCAAATGGTTATGACGCAGGATATGAAACACTTACTGTTACCGATGTTGTTGTTTTAGAAGATGATTACACAACATTAAATTTTATTCTGGAACCCTTACCTGCTCCTGTTTTGCTTACTGCAACCCCAGATATCGAGCAGGTTGAGCTGACCTGGGAACCGATTTCCGCTAAACAAGATGGAAGCAAAACACTGATGGGTGATATTTTTTCGAAAAATGATTACATTCCCGGAACCACAATGGATCTCAATTTCACGATGACCATTTACTCCCCTGACTTTGAATGGGGTGTTTATGCTGAGATGGTATTTCCTGCAGAATTTGTTCCGCAATCCGCCGGAATGCTCAATGGAGTGCCGGGAGTTGTTGATGGCCAAAAAGTATCTTGGACAGGGCTGTTTTACGAGACAAGTGCACCGGAGGAATTAGATTTCTCGGTTGAAGTTGAGGTTGACCTCAATGCAGAAGGACCACTTGTAGTTTCGTATTATGTTGAGGGAGATGGATATGGTCTCAACCCTCACTACTTTGAAGGTGCATTGACTGTTTATGAAGATGGTGGTGAATATGTACCTACATTCAATGTTTATCGCCGTAAAATTATCCCCGGAACCACTACTTATTTTATTCCAATCGCTTATGGTGTAATTGGAAATTACTATCTTGACGAGATTTTTCCGGGTGGTGACGAGTGGTGCTACCTGGTTAAGCAGATTTTACCCGATAAATCTGAATCTCCTGCATCAAACATTTTATGTGCTGTTCCTGTAATCCGGCCGGGATCGCTTTGTGATGAAGCCATTGACTACGGTCAGGTGAATGATCCTGCTATCTCTGAATCATTGGTTCGTGCTGAGGACGAAAGATGGTTTGAGTTTGATGTACCTTATACCATGGACTTCGCTGTTACACTCGATAACCTGGATTTTGAAGCTAATGTTACTCTCTATGCAGATTGCGATGGGACAGTGGTTTTTGACAATGCTGATTATTGCGGTGGTGGCAGCTATGACCTCATTAAGATGTACGATATGGTTCCTGGTGGAACATATTATGCCAAAGTTACGGGACTCAATGGCTATTTTGGTAGCTTTGATATTTTTATTACACAGGTTCAGATTTTAACCATCAGGGAAGGCTGGAGTGGATTCTCCACTTATATGGATCCGTCAGGCGATTTGAGCATTGCCAGCCAGTTGGATTGTATTAAAGAAGATATGATCATCACCGTTCGCCAGCAACCTTATGGTATCTGGTGGCCATCTCAAAACCTGAATACGATCGGTAATATCTACAATACCTTTGGCTACAAAGCCAAAATGGAAGCTGAAAGAACAACAATTATATTTGGTGCTGAAACACCGGATAAAACTGTTGAGTTGCCAGCCGGTGCAAGTTACCTACCTGTAAGAGTGACTGCTCCAACGCCAACATCCGATATTCTTGCCCAACTTAATGGCGAATTGCTTATCCTATTTGATATTAATACCAATGAAGTCATATGGCCTGATGGCGGTCTTTTCTTGCTCGACTACCTTACTCCTGACCATGCCTATTTGATTAACATGTTCGTTCCATCATCCTACACTTATCCGGTGCCAACCATGGCTCCGGCTCCAACATTTGTTTACCCGCCGGCAGAAGCCAAATTAAATGTCTGGAATGAAGTGGCAAATACCGGTACCCCGCATTTTATTTCAATCCATAAATATGCGTTATCATCACTTGAAACAGGAGATTTTATCGGAGTTTTTGATGGCAATAACATTTGTGTGGGAATGGCAGAATATGTTAATCCTGAAAGTAACCTATTCATAGCTGCATTTGGCGATGATGAAGTTACCGAGGTCAAAGACGGATTAACTGTTGGCGAAGGGATGACTTTCAAACTTTTCAGGTTATCCACCAATACTGAGTATGAACTTGAGGTAACTTATGATGCACAATTCCAGAATACTGATGGTACCTTCCAGGTTCATGGGATGTCGATGATTTCGGAGTTGAAGGTGGGTTCAACTTCAATCTCAGATGGCTATTTAAGTTCGGTTGCTATTTACCCGAATCCGACAACCGGTTTGTTAAATATTTCAGGTATTGAAGGCGATGTGAACATTATTTTGTCCAATGTTCAGGGTCAGCAAATCCTCACGACTACTGCTAACGGTGAAATCACTATTGATCTATCTGCTCAACCCAGAGGTGTTTACTTCATCAGGTTGACCAATGAGACTTCTTCAAGAATTGAAAAGGTAGTACTTAAGTAATTCTTTTTCAAACGCTAATAAAAAACCTGTCCCGGATTAGGACAGGTTTTTTTTATTTTTACTTTTGCTAATTTCAAAATTGAATACAATGCACTGGTTTTATTCACCTGAGGTAAAAATTGGAAATTTTCATTTTAATCCTGATGAATCTAAACACATCACCCGCGTTTTACGTCTGGACATTGGCGATGACGTTTTTATCACTGATGGTCGTGGAAGACTTTTTTCAGGAAAAATTATTGATGATAACCATAAGAAATGTGTTGTTGAAATTAGCAATGAAAGTTGCAGTACTTCACCTCCTTCATACTGCATGCATATTGCTGTAGCCCCAACAAAGAATTTGTCGAGGATTGAATGGTTTGTTGAGAAGGCTACAGAATTTGGCATCCAGGAGATCACTCCAATGCATTGTGACCATTCCGAGCGTACACATTTTAAAAGCGAACGATTGCAAAGAATTGCGATTGCAGCTATAAAACAGTCTCAACAGGTTTGGCTGCCGAAAATCAATGAGATTACCAATTTTAAAGATATCATTCGAAGTATTCGTCCTGAAGAGGGTTTCATCGCCTATGTTGATAATGACAATACGCTTCCTTTGCTTAAGTCAATTTATACAGAAAGTAAAAATGCCACTGTATTGATCGGACCCGAAGGAGATTTCAGTAAAAGTGAAATACATGCTGCAATAGCAGCTGGATTTATTCCAATAAGTCTGGGTAAAAATCGTTTAAGAACCGAAACAGCCGCTTTGGCCGCTTGCTTTACAATTCATCTGATTAATCAGAAATAATCAATTGAAAATGAAAAAGATTTTCCTAATAGTTTCAATCTCGCTTGGCTTTTTGTCAGCCAACCCGCCAGCCGGAAGCGTTCAGATTGCTTTATTGAAATACCGGGGTGGGGGAGACTGGTATGCTAATCCGAGTTCACTTACCAACCTGATCGAATTCTGCAACCGCAATCTCGGTACAAATATTAACTTGGTACCAGCCACTGTTGAAGTTGGAAGTCCTGATATTTTTAATTACCCATTTCTACACATGACTGGTCATGGTAATGTGGTCTTCTCTGCACAGGAAGCAAAAAACCTGCGCGACTACCTCATTGCCGGCGGGTTTTTACATGCCGATGATAATTATGGTATCGATAAATACCTCAGACCTCAGCTTCAGAAAGTGTTTCCTGAACTTGAACTGATCGAATTGCCATTTTCTCATCCCATCTATCATCAGAAATATGACTTTAAGGAAGGACTCCCGAAAATCCATGAGCATGACGGAAAACCACCACAGGGTTTTGGAATGATTTACGAAGGGCGTCTGGTCGTGTTTTATACCTATGAAACCGATTTAGGGGATGGATGGGAAGATCAACGGGTACATAACAACTCAGATGAAACACGTCAGAAAGCGCTCCGGATGGGAGCCAATTTGATACAATATGTTTTTGACCGGTAAAAAAAACCGTCCTCGAATAGATTCCCGGGACGGCTTTGAAAGCAATTTTTTCGTTCAGAAACTTAAAACCCGAATTTTTTACTTAATTCCTGGCGTGTAATAACTTCATAATCTTCAGGGATTTCAAAATCTGCGTCTTTGATTTTTTGACCTGTTACTTCCACGGCAGTTAGTTTCATTTTCATATTGTTTCCTGCATCCATTTCGTACTCCATCATCAAACCTTTTAAATCTTTGTAGCTGGGCTGGTTAAAGTAGAAATTCGGATGAAGGTTAAGATTGGTAGTAAGCCATAGTTCACCATCAACAACTTCTTCCCCTTCTTTGACCTTTTTCAATAATACTTTTTTACATGGGTGTCCTGCAATTTCTTTCGTTTCATCGGTAGCTTCGATAACATATTCAGGTGTGTTTTTCAGTTCCTCCATGAGCGACTCGTAGGTGTCTTTGATCGCCAGCTTTTCTCCCATGATATCCATCAGTGTAGTGTGGGTTTTATCGTTCAAATCGAGAATTGTGCTTTGATTGCCCATCACGGTAATGATTTCGGTTTTCACCTTGTTATTACCAATGTACATAGCCATAGTAGTTGGCATCATGCCACTCGCTTCCGGCGGTATATCAGCCATGTCAAAAGATATCCTGTAAATGACTTTACCGGTAAACTGTTTCTTTTGTGCATTCAACTTTTGCGAAATTCCGAATATTAAAAACATTGCCAGGAGTGAAATTCCAACTTTTTTCATGTCGTATGATTTTATGTTAAACTATATAACTCTTAAACATTTGTTCCATCTAATTTTTCCCGAGAACCACCCTTTATTTTTTTCTAAAGAAAGCCAAACAAAAACGGCTTTTCCGACGACATGGTCCTCAGGAACGAATCCCCAAAAGCGCGAGTCGGCCGAGTTGTCGCGGTTATCACCCATTAACCAGAAATAATCCTGTTTAAAGGTATAGGAAGTGGCTTCAACGCCATTAATAAAAATTTTCCCGTCAATTTCTTTCAGTGCGTTGTTGTCGTATATATTAATAAGTTTGCGGTAGAGGGCAATGTTCTGGGGATTAATTTGCACTGTTACCCCTGCTTTTGGGATTATCAATGGGCCGAAGTTATCCTCGTTCCAGCTAAAATTACCAGGGTCATGCGGGAAAATCGGACTATAATGCTCTCCTTTTGGTCGAATTTCGAGTTCGACACTTCGAATCCGGGGGTTGTTTCTGAGTTTATCAACCATAGCTCTTGTTAGCGGAAGTAGTATTCTGCTTGGAGTTATCGCCCTTCCTTCATTCACACCGAGGTCATCCATGATCTTTTGAAGTTCGTGTTGAGTAAAACCCTGTCCGGTTGCTGTCACCACGTAATTAAACTGCATGTCGTCAGGTAAGTAGGCTTCTTTACCATTTAAATAGACTACTTTATTAATGATCTCGAGCGTATCACCTGGCATAGCCATGCAGCGTTTGATGTAGTTTTCTCTTTTATCCAACGGGCGGGCAGTTACCTTGTATTTCGACCAAACCCAGTTTCTACCCATACCCGGTTCGTAGCGTTCGCCATATTGTTGCAGGAAACTGTTTTCAGCATCTCTTACAATCTGATAATAATCTTCATTTTGTCGTTCCAGCACTACGGTGTCGCCACTGGGGTAATTGAAAACAACGGCGTCATAGAGTTTCACGTTACCAAATCCCGGGAAACGATAATACGGAAGTTTTAGCCATTCCACATATGATTTGCCGCCGGTAAGCGGCATGGAGTGGTGAACAAACGGGAATGCTATGGGTGTCATCGGCACTTTTGGACCGTAAGCCATTTTACTTACAAACAAAAAATCACCTACAAGCAGCGATTTCTCCATCGAAGAAGTGGGAATGGTGTAAGCTTCAAGCAGAAAGGTGCGGATGATGGTTGCAGCAACTACAGCAAAAATAATGGCATCAATCCATTCCCTAGCTGAAGATTTCTTAAAAACCGGACGATTTTTGTTGTCAAGATATTTCTCATCTGTTTTGATCCCAAGGTAAGGCAGGTAGATGAATGGAAAAATAACTGCGAGTGCCTGCTGTCCTAAGGTAAATTTACCGAAAGCCTTTGCGGTTTCTACAATCATCAGGAATACCATAAAGATGTTGATGAAAGGGAAAAACAGCAGCAGGAACCACCAGACAGGTTTTTGGTTTAACTTGTTCCATTCCCAGTAGTTGAGCAGCGGCACGAAGGCTTTCCAGGAAGCAACGCGGGCCTTGGGGAAAATACGATAAAGGAAGGCCGGGAAAAATAAAAAAATCAGGATCAGGATGAAAAGTGTACTCATTTGAAAACAGTTTATTGTTTTTTTTACTATTAACTCTATTTGTCGGGTTTTGTTATTTCACACGGTTGGCAAACATTGATTGCATCAAGTCGTCCATGGTAAAATAGCCTGTTTTTCCTTTTATCCACTTTGCAGCCAGCAGCGCACCGAAGGCAAATCCGGAGCGGCTTTTGGCTGAATGCTTTATTTCAATTTCATCGATTGCTGAGAAATAGCGGACAATGTGAGTGCCCGGGACTTCACCGGCTCGCTTTGAAATTACAGGAAGTTCTGATTTGACGTTGGTTTCGTGGTTTACCCAACTGGTTTTCCGGTCAACCAATTTAATCAGATCGTTGGCAAGTTCTTTGGCAGTGCCACTGGGAGTGTCTAGCTTGTGGACATGATGAATCTCTTCAATTTCAATATCAAATTGATTGGCAGCGTTCATCAGGCCTGCGATATACCGGTTGACCATAAAAAAGATATTAACCCCGAGACTAAAATTTGGTGCAACAATGAGGGTTTTGTGGTTTGAAATACATTCATTTTTAATTGATTCCTTTTCATTTTCCCATCCTGTAGTACCGCAAACAACAGGAAGTTGAATTTCAAAGCAACGGCGGATATTTCCGGCAGAAGCAGCCGGAGTGGTAAATTCAATGGCCACATCAGCCTCATTCAGTTTTAATCTGCCTGATATCCAGTCATGCTCCGAATTAATTTTTGCTATCACTTCAAAGCCTTCCTGCCTGGCTAAAGCATCGATGGTTTTGCCCATTTTTCCGTAACCGATTAATACCAGTTTTATCATGATTAAAATTTATATCTCAGGGTTAAACCCGGTGAAGGCCGGTATGCAAAATAATGGTAATTGCTCATTGGTTCGAACCGCAAAGTCAGGTCTTCACTCACATCAAAATCATACAGGTTGGCATCCACACTGGCATCAACGATCTGGAGAATATAAAGCAGGCCGGTTAAAATATAGGTGAGTTCCAGGTTACGCCGGTAGTAATTCCTCCCTTCCTGCAGCTGGTTCAGGTTGGCATTGTATCTCACAATATAATCGTTGTAGATAAAATTAGCGGTGTCACCTGCTGCTACTATATTGTATGCATCCCTGAAATTGCGGTACTCCGTTCCATTCAGGCGGATAAAATAATATAAGGTGCCGAAACCGGCATAAATGATCGGTATTTTCCAGTATTTCTTATTGTATCCCTGGCCTAATCCAGGCAACACAGCCGACATGATTGCAGCCTTTTTAGCGGAATGTATTTCCAGGGTGTCACTCTTTACAGGTGTTGTTTGCGCATTGAGTTGTTGTGAGCTCAAAACTATGATGATAAGCACCGGGAATGTTAGTTTCAGAATGCCTGTTATGTTAGGAAGGCGTCTCAATAAGCGAAATTTTATTGATGAAAAGGTCAAAAAAAATGCTACCTGTAAAGCTGTGCGACAATCCTGTCGAACTCCTCCTCGGAAGTGAAGTTGATAACGATACTGCCCTGACCTTTAGTATTTTTCTTTAACATCACCTTTGTGCTTAGCGCCTGGCCAAATGCCCTTGTGAATGATTGGTATTTTTCTGGTAATGGAGTCGATCTTTTCTTTACTTTTACCTTTCTGGCCTGCTTCACTTTTTGCTCAATTTCCCTGACTGAAAGCTCGTTTTCGAGAATCTCTGCCAGCAGGTTCAGCTGATCTTCACGGTTTTCGATAGTAATGAATGAGCGGGCATGGCTCATTGTAATGAGGTTGTCGCGAATGGCTACCTGAACTTCGGCAGGCAATTTGAGCAGACGTACGTAGTTGGCTATCGTAGAACGCTGTTTTCCAACACGTTTACTTAGTTCTTCCTGTGTGAGCTTGCACTCCTCCATCAGCCGCTGGTAGCTGATTCCGATTTCGATGGCGTTGAGGTCCTGCCTGTGGATATTTTCGATCAGCGCCAATTCGAGCATTTCTTCATCATTGGCAACTCGGATATAACAGGGCACCTCGGTTAGTCCTACAATTCGTGAAGCTCTTAAACGGCGCTCACCTGCAATGATCTGGTATTTGTCATAGCCGAGTTTTCTTACGGTTAGCGGTTGAATGATGCCTTGTTCACGAATAGAGTCAGCCAACTCATTGAGTGCGATTTCCTCAAATTTGTTTCGGGGTTGAAAGGGGTTGGTTTCAATCTTTTCGATTGCGATGTTGGCAATGGCTCCAACCACATAGTTACCTGAAATATCTTTGGAGGTGATATCGGTTTCAGGGCTTTGCAAAATCGCTTCCAGTCCTCTTCCCAGCGAGCCTTTTCTTGTTTTACTCATCATTAGTTCAGGTCTAAATCTATTTCTGAATGTTCAATTTTTGTCATTTTGTTTTTCTGCAATATTTCCCTGGCCAGGTTCAGATAGTTGATTGCACCGCTGGATTCGGCGTCGTGCATGATGATAGTTTCTCCAAAACTTGGCGCTTCGCCCAACTTGGTGTTGCGATGAATAATCGTATCAAAGACCATTTGCTGAAAATGAGTCCTGACTTCTTCAACTACCTGCTTGGCCAATCGAAGACGCGTGTCATACATAGTGAGCAATATTCCCTCGATGTCGAGGTTTTGGTTCATCCGGGATTGGACAATCTTGATTGTATTCAATAATTTTCCAAGCCCTTCAAGTGCAAAGTATTCGCACTGAACAGGAATGATGACCGAATCGGCAGCGGCAAGGGCATTCACAGTAACCAAACCGAGCGAGGGTGAACAGTCAATAATCACGAAGGCGTAATCGTCTTTAATTTTGTCAATGGCCCGTTTCATCATTTTTTCGCGGTTGGGCATATTGATCATTTCTATTTCGGCGCCCACAAGGTCAATGTGTGCAGGGATGATATCCAGATGAGGTGTTGTGGTATGCAGGATGGTCTTTGCCGGGTCAAGATCGTCGATGATGCATTCGTATATGCTTGTTTGGACGTTTCGTGGGTCATGCCCAAGCCCCGAAGTGGAATTGGCCTGGGGGTCGGCATCAATCAAAAGTGTCTTAAACTCCAGTACAGCAAAGCCTGCACTTAGGTTTATTGCAGTTGTGGTTTTTCCGACTCCTCCCTTTTGATTGGCAATGGCAATTACTTTTCCCATATAGAATATTCGTCAAATTTTAACCGGACAAAAGTAAAACTTAAATGCTTAGCAGGGCGCTAAGTTTTAAAAAGTAATCAACACAAAACGGATGATGTACGCTGTTGAAGCCTTCATGATTGAAGCATCTGCGAAAAGTGAAACTGATTGTCAGGTTATTCGGTCTTCAGATCTTCATCAGCGCTTTCGTCGCTAAAACTTTTGTCTTCTTTAAGATCATCGAAGCTAAGATCCGGTGCATCCGATGAAGGTTTTTCCTCTACCGCAACCACCGGCTCTTTTCCGGTTTCAATAAATTCAATTACACCGTTCAAGCCATGGGTAAACTTCTCGAAGTCTTCATGGTAAAGGAAAATCTTATGTTTTTCATAGAAAAATTTTCCCGACTCATTACTAAATCTCCGCTTGCTCTCAGTTATCGTGAGGTACTTCTCACCACCCCTGGTTTCTTTCACATCAAAAAAGTAAGTCCTTTTTCCTGCCCTAATCGCTAATGAGAAAACGTCCTCCCTGTTGTCCTTGTTAAATGAATCTTCCATTTTGATCAATCTTTTGGGTTTTATGATTGCAAAAATATGTATTAATACTTAAAACGATAAATTTTGGTGCAAAATAAAAAAATTGCCCGTAAAAAAAACCTACTTTTGCCGCCACAATATTTTTCATTTAACCTGTTCTTACACTTTATGCTTAGCAGAAGGCATTTAAGAATCAAAACTTTGCAGGCACTTTACGCTTACTTTATCAATGATGGGAGCGATTTGCAAATTGCAGAGAAAAACATGCTGAAAAGCACTGAACGTATCTATGAGCTTGCGATTTATCAGCTCTCTTTTCTTGTGGAAATTGTAAAATTTGCGGCAAAAAGGGCGGAAGAAAACAAGAAAAAGTTCTACCCCACACCTGAAGATCTTAATCCAAATACAAAATTCATCGATAATTTTTTCACGGAGAAACTAACGGAAAACAAGGATTATCTGCGTCGTAAGAATGCTTACAAGATTAACTGGGTGGACAACGAGGATCTGATCAGGAGGTCGTACAATGATGTCCGTGAACTGGATGTTTATAAGAAATACATGGCAAGCTCGAAGCATTCCTTTGAAGAGGATAAGGAGCTGTTTTCCACCATCTTCATCATGATTGCCATGGAAAACGATTTTCTTGAGTCGCATTACGAAGAAATCAGCGTTTATTGGGCAAATGATATTGACCTGGCCAATTATTGCGTATTGAAAATCATCAGTAGTATGAACCAGAATGACGACATTGCCAGGCCTTTACCGCCACTTTATAATGCTGATGGGAAGGATGATCCGGAGGAGGACAAAAAATACATGGTTAAGCTCTTTCATAAGACCATCCTAAAAAGTAAAGATTACGAAAAAATTATTGAGGAAAAAGCCAGTAACTGGGATTTGAGCCGTATTACGCTTATGGATGTCATTTTGTTAAAAATGGGACTTGCCGAGTTGATGGAATTTCCATCGATACCTATTAAAGTAACCATGAACGAAATCATCGAACTGGCCAAAATGTATAGTACCCCAAAAAGCCGCGTCTTCATCAACGGTGTACTCGACAAAATGATCATTGACCTGAAAGAGTCCGGACAGATAGTAAAGGCCGGCAGGGGTCTGATTGAATAATCGAATTCAGGATTTAGCCCCAGTCAGATCATTTATAAGTCTTAAGCATTCATCCATTTATGATAAGCCTTTAATCCAGATGTCAGGAAGAAAAAAAAGAAAGGTTGACCTGCCCTTACTCGAAAAGGTTGAAATCCTGGATGCAGGCGCCGAAGGGAAAGCAGTAGCCAGGGTTGATAATATGGTTGTATTCGTTCCATTTGCTGCTCCCGGTGATGTGGTGGATATCAAGGTCGTGAGTAAGAAAAAGTCATTTTACGAAGGGAAGATTGTTAAGTATCATCACCTTTCTGAAAAACGGGTTGAACCCCGTTGTGAGCATTTTGGACTATGTGGAGGGTGCAAATGGCAACATCTTGGTTATGAGCACCAGTTGTTTTTTAAACAAAAACAGGTGGTTGACAACTTTACCCGAATTGGGAAACTGACCCTTCCGCCTTTTAACCCCATCATTGCATCCGAGGAACAATATTTTTACCGTAATAAACTCGAATTTTCCTTCTCCAACCGAAAATGGCTTCTCGAGAATAAAATCATTCAAGACACACCTCCAAATGCCAATGGACTTGGAATGCACCTGCCCGGGATGTACGACCGCATTGTTGATTTGGAAAACTGCTATCTCCAGGCTGAACCTTCGAATAGCATCCGGCTTGCCTTGCGCGATTGGGGGATATTGAATAACCTTACATTCTATGATTCAAGGGTACACAGGGGTTTTTTACGCACTGCCACCATCCGCACCAGCTCAACAGGAGAAACCATGGTAATCATTGCCTTTGGCGCCAATGAAACGGAACAGATTACTGCATTACTGGATCATTTGTTAGAGCAATTTCCACAGATTACCTCGCTGTTTTATGTGGTGAATCCAAAACATAATGACACCATCAACGATCTCGAAATTCAGCATTATTCAGGTAAAAATTACATTGTGGAAAAGATGGAGGATCTGAATTTCAAAGTAGGGCCGTTATCCTTTTATCAAACCAACTCAAGGCAAGCACTCAGATTGTACCAGGTAGTTCGTGAGTTTGCCGGTTTTGAGGGACATGAAACCGTTTATGATTTATATTGTGGTACAGGAACGATCACCAATTTTATTGCGAAGAGGGTAGGGAAGGTGATTGGAGTTGAATATATACCTGAAGCCATTGATGATGCCATCGAAAATTCAAAGATGAATAGAATTGGGAATACCCGTTTTGTTGTCGGAGATATTGCTGAAACCCTTAATGAGCAATTCGTCAGCGAGCACGGAAAACCGCAGATGATCATCACCGACCCTCCACGTGCAGGTATGCATCCTAAGGTGATTCAGCAACTGTTGAATATTGAGCCGCAAAAGATTGTTTATGTGAGTTGTAACCCGGCAACCCAGGCGAGAGATATAGCTTTATTGGCCGAAAAATATGTCCTTGAACAAATCCAGCCGGTGGACATGTTCCCACAAACGCATCACGTCGAAAATGTCAGTCTGCTTGTAAGGAAATTCCCAATTCAGGAGCAATTAGTGAAGCCAATGCTTTGAAATCCAGACTTTCTCCTTTTATATGAAAGTGCGCCAGTTTGTAAAGATCATCCCGATGCTGCATGTCATCAAAAATTTGAACTTTCAATTCTTCATCATTAAGTTCTGAAATGCGCGGGCGGGGACGTTTGGCGTTTTTCAGCCGTAAAAAAAGTGAATCCGGATGCATCCGGATATACACCGAAAGCCCGTGCTGGTTGATGAGGTGAATGTTGTCACTGTAGCAGGCTGTTCCTCCGCCGGTTGAGATCACATGCTTTTCGAGCGAAAAGGTGCTTTGCAGCAGTCTTCGCTCAATGAGCCGGAAGGCTTCTTCGTCGTATTTCTGAAAAAAATCAACAATGGAGATTCTATAGGTTTCTTCAAATGCATGATCGAGGTCAATGAAAGAATAATCCAGCAAACGTGCAAGTTGTTTGCCTGCTGTTGACTTGCCGCTGCCCATATAACCGATCAGGTAAACGTTCTTCATGAACACATTTTGCATGCAAAAATAGTTATTTGTCGATACGTCATAGAGTTTGATTGCTAAACTATTGCTTAACAGGATGTTGAAGCGGGGGAAGGATGCATTTACACACAATCTTTGGTTGTAAATGAACTATTTACCCCATTGTCTGGTTAAGTAAGCCCAATTCTTAACAATCTGTTGAAAAATTCCCTATACTTTTTCGGTTCGATTGGTGTTTTTTTACTACTTTTGAACAATTCAAGACTGATTTATTCTTCTTAAAGATTCATATTATGGGCACAAAAGATAATTTAAAACCGGTAGAGATTTTCTCGGGCACATTATGGCAAGCTGAGATTATCAAGGATATGTTGATGGACAATGACATTGAGGCCTATCTTGGAGACGAGATTTGGGGGATGGATGCTCCTATCCAGAGTGCACCCGAAGCAGTAGGATCAGTCAGTGTTTTTGTTGATCGAGAAGATCGTGAGGATGCCAAAATCATTGTTGAGCGGTATTATGAGGAAGATGTGATGAGTGAAGAGGGCATGTAACTTTTTCCTTGTCATTAAAATGAATACTTAAAAGTGATCATCCACAAAGATCCGGCTTCAGAAAATGCAGATGTTTCTCCTGCAGTAAAAATTTGTGCCAGAAACCCAAAGTCCAAATCGGTCAAAACGCTCCACGTAATCCCCGGCGACATAAAGATGGCTTTATTATCGGGCAACGCCATTACAGATACGACTCCGTTAAGTATAGGGGAAAAAGGGTGATTAATACTAATTGTTGCTGCGAATTCCGAGAACATAATGTTGTCAGGTTGAAGAGGTTGTATTAGCCTTAAATTTTCAGTTTTGCCTCTTTCAAATCCTCCGTTATAAAGCAATTCTATTACACCAAAAGTGCCGGAACCAAAGAGGTAGTCCATTCCGACGGAGGCTACGAGGTTACCGCGTTTTAGACCTGGAATTTTCTCCAAATCATAAAACCATGTACCTTCACCTTTGAAGCCTGCATGGCCTATGTTTCCCGCCCAGCCCAGTCCAATGGCCAGCCGGTTTTTGTAATACCCGGCCAGGGTCTGAAAATCAAAATTGTTCTGATTAAAATTGTACATACCGGCAGCCACCATTTCGCGGCCGTATCTGGCCGGGCTGATAGCGAACTGAACCTGCGACAGATGGTCGATGAAATATTGAACCCTGATGGCATCCGCGCCGGGACGTTCGTCATAATCGAAATCAAAAAATGAAAAAGTGTTGAAAAGATCGTTGGGGTTGGACACAAAGTTAATTCCCCAGTTAATCCGCTGCCGGCCAATTCTTACCTGGAGGTTTTCTTTACGCCAGTCAAGGTAAAAACGGTCAACCATTGTATTTCCTAACCATTTACCTTTCGAAAACCATGTCCATGACAAATCCATTAATCCCGGATCATAACCGATGAAATCCCTGTAGGCCGGATTCTCAACAAATATTTCGTTGTAAAATAACCGGTTGCGCCCTTCTAAAGCAATGTGAAAGTCAGAGGATATGTCCAACCTCATGTTCAAACGGTTATGAAGAACATTGGTAAATTCCGGATCAGAAAATTCTTTATCCAATGTCAACAATGGCAATTCTTTAACATAACCTTTGATGGTGAAATTCACAGGATTTTGAGCAGGTAAAGTTTGGTTAATTCCTGTCACGACAAAGGTTAGGCAAAGGAGCAATACCCGCAATGAGATCAATTGTATTTTCTGCGATAGTGCCATCATCTGTCAAAATACTCATCTTTACTCACAGCGCCATCAACCAGGGTAATCACCCTCCGTGCCCTTTCGATGACCCGATGGTCGTGTGTAGAGAATATCAGGGTGATCTTTTCCTCTAAATTGAGCTTCTCCATGATGTCGAGCAGGTTGAAAGCCGAGGTAGTATCAAGGTTTGCTGTGGGTTCGTCGGCAAGGACAAATTTTGGCTTAGAAGCCAGCGCTCTGGCTACGGCCACCCGCTGTTGTTGACCGCCGGAGAGTTTCGGGGGCCGAACATACATTTTATCTTCCAGGCCAACCTGGATAAGCATTTCTTTTGCCCGCTTCTCCATTTCCTGACGATTGGTTTTTTGCAACAACATGATAAACGATACATTTTCGATAGCTGTCAATACCGGTAGCAGATTGTATGATTGAAAAACAAACCCGATATTGTTCAACCGGTAATCAATCAATCGGGAGTCTTTGAGCGCTGTGATTTCAGTCCCGTCGATAAAGATCTTTCCTTCGGTGGGTTTATCCAGACCGCCTAACATATTGAGTAGGGTAGTTTTCCCGCTTCCTGATGGGCCTACGATAGCTGTAAACTCACTTTCTGCAAAGGTTAGATTGACCTTGTTCAGTGCTTTTACAGGCATTGCCGCATCATTGTATATTTTCGTCAGGTTTTCAGTTGTAATGATATTCATTGAGGTGGTTTTTTTGAATGATTAAAAGTTACTCTTTTTGCACAGCTTCAGCAGGATTTAATCTCAAAGCTTTCAAAGCGGGATAAATTGCAGTGAGAACGGCGGTCATTGCAGATAAGAAAGTGACCATCAAAAATAGTGAAGGCTCGATGGATGGATAAACAACAGATTCAAAACCAAAAGCATTGAGCGAGTCCCCTCCGACAGTGGAGAAATCAATCCCGGTATGTTGAAAGATTTTAATTGTAAACATACCGGTTATCATCCCGAGAAGCGCCCCAATCATAGTAATAAAAACAGTTTCGAAAAGGATCATCCCGAACACACGTTTTTTATTCATTCCAACAGCCATCAGCATGCCCAGTTCCCGAATCCGTTCATACACCGACATGAGGATAGTGTTGAGCAATCCGAATCCAAGTGCAAAAAGGATGATGATGAGAATGATCAGCAGCATCATCCCCGACATCTCCTGCATGTAACTAAGGTCAGGGGAAATTTCGTTCCAAGGCCGGATGGTAAGTTGGGGATATATGCTCTGGTACCTATTTACCACGCTATCCACGATCCCGGTCTGGCGGCAAATAATGGCCACCTGGTTGATGACCGGCTCGTTACCCAGGAATTCCTGAATGTCTGTCTGAAGCACATAAGCCGAACGCTCATCAATCATTGAATTGGAAGTCTGGTAAATGCCTCCGACACGGAAAAGCGCCGAGGTAAGTTCTCCCTCTGTATTTTGAAAAGTGATCACTATTCGGGAGCCAACTGTTGATTTTGTTTTATCAGCAAGTTTCTTACCGATCAAAATCGGGTTACGTTCATTTCCACCAAAATATGTACCTTCTTTGATATTGGTGTACAATTTCGAGGTTGTCGACTCCCTGGCAGTGTCAATTCCGATAAGGTTGATGCTGCTGGTCAGGTTTGAGGTAGCCAGCATCCCGGTTATTCTGGTTCTTCCCGAAAAACTTATGATATCAGGGTCATTTTCAAGAGTCGATTTCAGCCCGCTCCAGTCTTCAATCTTTTGATTCACATTGCTTTCTTTGATAAACTCCGGCGTGTGTATCTGAATGTGGGAGATATGCTGCTCAATCCCGGTTCTGAAACGCTGCTCAACAATACCCATGCTGAGTGAGGATACAAACACACCGGCCCAAATGCCAACCATAACGGCTGCAATCATCACCAAGCTGCGGCGGGGATTTCTCCAGATATTGCGCCATGATATTATTAGTAACATTTTCATGTCTTATTGTCTTACTTCCATAATGTTAAGCTTGAGTATTTTATAAATTGGATACAAACCAATGACCAGGGAAATGATCAGCACTATTTTGGCCTGTGATACAAATACCCATGGGTCTGTTGAAAAAGGCATGATGGGTTCAAAGCCATATTCAAGTATGGTCCTGGCCATATCGCCGGTGAGTTGGATGGGATGGATGTAAAACCAGACGACTACCGGGATCGCAATGATCATCCCCGCTAATACTCCTGTGAAACTGATCATTAATGTTTCCAGGAAGCATATCGTTGCAAGTTGATGACGTTTCAAGCCTATGGAGATCAACATGCCGAATTCTCTCTGGCGCTCGATCATCATTGTTAACACGGTGCCGAACAATCCAAAGGCGATAACAATGTATAGTATGAAGGTCATCATTTTGGTCCCGGCCTGATCAAATTTCATCAATTGAAGCAAATCGGCAAGCAATTGCTCCCAGGTTAGAACCTTTTGCCACTCATGGTCAATGTTTTTTGACAGACCGGCAGCTAGTCTCCTGGTATTTTTGGGGTCTTTTGGCATGACAATGAGCGAAGTCAGCCGGTTTTCGGCCACATAGAACCATTGTGCCGCTTCCAGTGACATGTACACCGTGTTGTTGTTCAATTCGGGGATTTTCAAATCAACAATTCCCTTCACAACAAATTTTCCCGCTGCTGTTGCTCCCTGGAAGCCCTGACTAAGCAATATCAATGTATCGCCGGTTTTAATAGCCAGAATTTCAGCCAATCCCTTGGCCAGAAGTATCTCTTCATCCGCAGGTTGTAAAAAATTGCCGTCGGCCATCTTGTCGGCAAGATTATTGAGTTTTACTTCTTTTCCGGGGTCAATGCCAATGATCATGCTGCCCCGGGTCTGTTTGTCCGTTGCCACCAGAGCAAAATTCTGGATGCGTGGCACAACAAAGTCAACCTGGTCAATAAACTTGCTGATGACCCCTTCCAACTGATCATCATACAACAAGGTGTTGTCGATCGAAGGTTCTTCCTCAAAAAGAATATCCTGGATCTGAATGTACCCCGTATTCAGTTTGACCATACTGTCAATCATCCGTTCGTAGGAACCTTGCTCAAACGAAATAAAAACGATGGCAAGCAAAACAGCAAACAGCACCGAACTGATTGTGATCAGCGTCCTTTTTCGGTTTCTCCAGAGGTTTCTCCAGGCCAATGCAAAGAGTATTTTCATTGAGAGATATTGTAAATTGATCAACTAACTAATTTTTTATTTCTGTAGCAATGCGGGTTGCCTTTGCCTTTTGTCAACCGCCCCATGCCAGTTGCCGACTGGTTTTTACCCACTTCTCATTTCACTGTTGTCAGGTTTTGTATCGAGAAAAAATCCTGCGAAAGGGTAACATTATAATCTGCCCTGGTTGTCAGAACAATTGTTTTATGCCCCTGCTTGTTTTCCGGAATTAATTCGATAACTGCCGGGATCATGCGTCCCCCCATCTCTTTGATATCCCTGAAAAACATGGTATTGGCCAACTCTCCCCGTTCATCATAATTAAGAACCTTAACCGGAAGAACAAACTCCTGGTCAATCCAGTACACTACCTTGTCGTAAACCACCGGTGTGTCGGGTTTTGGAGTGAGTTCGACCACATGGCATTGCCGGGTTTCATACACTTCAGCCCCTTTATAACTATGGGTGTAGTCATCCACGATCGAGATCCCCCTGACCAGGTCGTCGTTTGTGAAATCTGATCCCATCCACGATTGCGACATCATCGAAGGGGGCATTTTCACTGTTTTGTCGATGGATGGGACATAATTCCACATCTCATTTTTTCTTTTCAAAAATGATGTCCCATTGTCCCTTGCCGGGGCAGTGATCAGCACGAGCGAGTACTCATCGCCAAGCGACCACGATTTCATCGAAATATCACGGGTGTATCTCGGTCTGACGGTGGTCATGGTCATTTCGGTGTAGGCAGCTTCACCCCGCATTTTCCCGTCCATCTGGCGGATGATGGCTGTCGCATCCTGGGCAGGGACAGCAGGGTTGTAAACAATCGTTAACAATGCAATTAACATCACCGCCATAAGTCCTGAACTCATTTTAATCATTGTAGTTTATTGCTTAAATGTTAGTATTTGTTCTGTTGCATCACGCTATAAAATCAGCCATTATGATCCGGTTGCTGGTTGATGTATTTCCTTTAAGAACCTGCTTCCTCTATTTGATTTTACAAAGTTGCAATTTTTTGGCGATACAGAAAGCCGAAAATAAAGAAAATCGTCGGGAAATGTTTATCAGTGAGTTATCTGACTTTTGAGGCAAACACCCGGCATTTTTTCGTAATTATCGAAACCATCTTACTTTCTGACGCAAATGATGGAGACCAAGCATTTTTTAGTATAATCTTTCAAAATGACATGATCTGACATTCACCTGTTTTTACTTTGTCGGCTGATGAAAGCGGGAAGGTGGATTGTTTCAACCCTTACAAGGATTTAAACCAGTCAGGTTTTGCCAAGTTATCCCGCCGGGTTTTAGCCAGGGGAGGGGGGTAATATGAAGATTCAATTGCAGAAGGCGGCTAGTGGTATTTAAAAACAATATTACCAGAGAGTATTCAAAGCAAAAGACTATTTTTATGCCATCAAAAAATAAAATAATGACCGAATTAATCCAACAAACAGGCGCCATCCTGACACAGGCTCAGGAATGGTTGAAATTGCCTGGGGTGAAAGAGCCCGTTACCGGTTTTTTGGACTGGATGAGCCAAAAGGTTTTTTCAAAAAGTGAAAAATCAAAGGAGCGGCTGATTCTGATCGAGCAGCAACAAGCCGATGCCGGAACCATCGCCAAACTAATGGGCAACCTCGAATCGGAGCTGGAAGACAATGAGGAACTGCAAAAAGAGCTGAACGAAAAAGTCGCTGCCGTGCAAACGGAGCTAAAGCAGGCAGGGGTGAACATCACCAAAACCAGTACCATTACCATCACCGGAAACCACAATAAAGCCTACCAGGACATCAGCAACAGTAACATTACAGATAGTTCTATCAACCAAACTCACAGCGGGACGGGGGATAATGTAGGTCGGGATAAGATTGTTACCAATATCTATGTCAATGCAAAAGATTATCAGGAATTAGAAACAAGACTCACTGCTTTACAACAGCAGAAAAGAGAGTGCCAGGCTCGAATAGAAAAGTATCCTGATGATGAAAGTTTCAGACAGGATTTATTAAGAGTTGACATCGAAACTGAGGATATAAAATCGAAAGTTGAAAGTTTTAAACAAGATGTGTTTCGATTGTATGACACATTCACCAGCATCAACGTCAACACCGAACGCCTGCGCCTTGCCAAAGCACATTTCGACAAAGGTGAATTCCGCGAAGCTGATGCCATTTTGAAAGCTGAAGAAATGAGTTCGGATTTATCGAAACTAAAAGAGCGTGATAGCCAATTGGATCAGGAAAAAGCAGAGGTAAAAATAAGTTGCGAACAAATAGCAAATGAGTTTTTGATCAAAGCCCAGCTATGGGCCACCTTTTACACTGAACCCGATTGGTTTGAGCGCACTGTCGACTTCTACGAAAAAGCCCTCGATGCCGCACGCACACATGCGATTATTTCCGGATATGCTCTGTTTCTTAAAAAGCACAACAAATTCAATAAGGCTCAACCGCTTTACGAAGAAGCTTTGCAGATTTACCGGGCGTTTGCCATTGAGAAACCGGAAACGTATTTACCTGACCTGGCAATGACTTTGAACAATTTGGCAAATTTGCAACAAGCTAAAAATGAATTTGGCGACGCAATGGAAAAATATCAGGAGGCCTTGAAGATAAGAAGAGCACTTGCCACAGTGAACCCGGGAACCTATTTACCTTATGTTGCTACTACTTTGAATAATCTCGCTGCATTAAATTATGTTCGAAATGAATTTAGTGACTCGATGGAAAAATATCATGAAGCTTTGCAGATTTACAGAGGGATTGCCGATGAGTGTCCTGAGTTATACCTGAACGATGTAGCAATGACTTTGAACAATTTAGCTAATTTGCAAAAGGCTAAAAATGAATTTGGCGATGCCATGGAAAAATATCAGGAAGCCCTGCATATCTACAGAACGCTTGCCAATGAGAACCCAAGTAAGTACTTGCCTGATTTGGCAACGACTTTACACAATTTGGCTGTTTTACAAAAAGATAAAAATGAATTTGGCGACGCCCAGGAAAAATATCATGAAGCTTTACAGATTTTCAGAGTGTTCTCCAAAGAGGACCCTAAAGCCTACCTGCCTGATGTGTCGATGACGCTTATAAATTTGAGCATTTTTTATTTAAAGTCTGTTCCGGATAAAACAAAATCAATCGCATTGGCACTGGAAACACTTGCAATTGCAAAACAGTTCCCTGAAAATCTCCTTGTCCAGCAAGACGCTAAACAAGCCATTCAAGTTTTACAGGAAAATGGATTAGATATTGATAAACTCACCAATAATGAATGATTTTGCTGGCATGGAGGTTTTGGTTGGCGGTTGTGGGGGCTTCGCTGCACCGGATGGTGGGATGGGGGTAGAAAAACAGAAAAAGGGTTTAAATCCCCGAGGCACGAGGGGATGGAAACCCTGATAATGTAGTTCAATTTTTAACCTAAAAAAAAGCAGTGACCGAATTAATCCATCAAACAAGCAACATTCAGACACAGCCTCTGGCGTTGCGAAACCTTCCAGGTTTTCAAAACCTGGAAGGTTTTAGAACGGATTTTTGGCAAAGCAAGGAAAGCTTAAATCAACAAAAACTGTAATATGAAAGCAAGAGATTTATTGTTATTCAATACAATGGACAAGAAAGTGAACATTTCTGTTTATTTTCAGGAAGGAACTTTCTGGCTTACCCAAAAAGCCATGGCGGAACTGTTTGGTGCAGAACGTTCGGTTATTACAAAGCACCTGAGAAACATTTTTGCCACTCGGGAGCTGGATGAAAGTTCAGTGTGTGCAATTTTTACACATACTGCGGCGGACGGGAAAAATTATGAAACTAAATTTTACCGCCTCGAAGCAATTCTGGCTGTTGGCTATCGGGTCAATTCTGTGCAGGCTACCGAGTTCCGTAAATGGGCTACAGCCACCCTTAACGAGTTTATCATCAAAGGTTTCATCATTGACGATGAACGGCTGAAGCAGGGTAAGCATTTCGGTCAGGACTATTTTGATGAGTTGCTGGAGCGCATCCGTGAAATCCGCGCCAGCGAACGCCGTTTTTACCAAAAAATCACCGACTTGTATTCCCTGAGCACCGACTATGACAAACATAGTGAGCAAACCAGGAAGTTTTTTGCAGCGGTGCAAAACAAGCTGCACTGGGCAATCACCGGGAAAACCGCTGCGGAGATCATCTATACCGAAGCCGATGCCACCAAACTTTATATGGGTTAAAAAACCTGGAAAGCCGCTCCGGATGGTAAAATTTTAAAGAGCGATGTTGCGGTGGCCAAAAACTACCTCTCGCATCAGCACATCAGTGAACTCAACCGTATAGTTTCGGCTTACATTGACCTGGCCGAAAATAATGCGCAACGCGGCGTTGCTTTCAATATGCAGCAGTGGGCAAAATTTCTGGACAGCTTTCTGGAACTCTCCAGCTACCCGATCCTGAAAGACCATGGCAAAGTAACAATGCTGGAAGCCCGGCTTAAGGCCGAACAGGAGTTCGACAAATTCAGGGTGATACATGACCATACCTATAAAAGTGATTTCGATCGGGAAGTGAAGAAATTGAAGGAGTAAAGGAGGTCAGCATGGTTGTAATTCATTCACTTGCAGGCACTGACAACATTTAAAGCCCACCAGTGATTGAGGGAATGATCTGGAACAATTATTTTACTAAAAACTATCTTATGCAGGCAAATAACTTCAATCTCAACATCCTCAAAGGGCGCATGGCCGAGCAACTTATCCAGGATCTGTTTAGTCAAAACGGGTACAATGTATTCAACTATGGCCTGGAACGGATTCACCCTTTCCTGAGCAAGATCATCAGAAGCGACTATCACACCACCAGCAAGAACCTCCGCTACATGCCCGATTTTGTGGTGCAGAGCGCCGAAACAGGGGATTTGTTCTACCTTGAAGTAAAGTTCAGGGCCAACGGCTTTTTTGAGTTCGACGAGAAGTACCTGGAATACCCATACAAAAACGCCTGGTTTGTCGTGGTTTCGCCGGAGAAAATTCAATGCATGCACTACAAACGGTTGATTTCAGGCTACCAAATCACCTCCGAAACCCGCTACAGGCTTACTGGCGTGCGTACTTTCCATTTGTCAAAACAATCTATCGCCGAATATGAGTTTTATGCTCAACATTTCTTCGGCATTTTTAGAAAAGGTGAACAACACAACAACGATTAAAGCTTAAAGGCTGCAATCCCCTGCAGGGCTTGCATCCAAGCCATGACAGCCAGCCCTGACCGCACGACAGAAATTTCTAAGTGACCGATATTTCGTCCCTGTCAGGAGGCGGTCACTGGATATTTTCGTCAATTCCAAATTTTTCCCGACTTTTGAAGCCTGATATGGACTAAAGCAATTTTCGTTATGCTGCAAAACAAAAAACTCCTGATTACCGGTGGCGCCGGTTTTATTGGCTCGAACCTTGTCGAACATTTTCTGAAGCAGAACAACCGGGTGGTTTGTCTTGATAATTTTGCCACAGGGAAAGAGGAAAACATCCGGCCATTTCTTGATCATCCTGATTTTATGCTGATTAATGGTGATATCCGCGACATTGAAACCTGTCATAAAGCTGTTGAAGGAGTGGATATTGTGCTTCACCAGGCTGCCATGGGTTCGGTTCCACGATCCATCAAAGACCCAAAAACCACCAATGAAGTGAACATTTCAGGGTTTGTAAATATGCTTATTGCCACCAAGGAAGCTGGGATAAAGCGGTTTGTTTATGCAGCAAGCAGTTCCACTTACGGCGATTCAGCCGTTTTACCCAAGGTGGAGGAAAAGATTGGAAACCCGCTTTCACCTTATGCTGTAACCAAGTATGTCAATGAATTGTATGCCGGGGTATTCTCAACTCTTTATGGCCTCGAAACAATCGGGTTGCGTTACTTCAATGTTTTTGGCCGCCGCCAGGACCCGGATGGAGCTTATGCTGCCGCAATCCCAAAGTTTATCAAGGCTTTGGTCAGACATGAATCACCTGTGATTTATGGTGACGGCGAGCAGTCGAGGGATTTTACCTACATCGAAAATGTGATTAAGGCCAATGAACTGGCAGTTTCTGTTGAAAACCCGGAAGCGGTGAACACCGTTTATAATATCGCATTTGGCGAAGCCACAACCGTAAACCACCTGGTGGATTCGTTAAAAATGTACCTTAGCCGTTTCGATCCGGAAATTGCCAATATAAATGCAATCCACGGCGATATGCGCAAAGGGGATATCCTGCATTCCCTCGCATCCATCGAAAAAGCAAAAAGACTACTTGGATATAGTCCTCAATTCGATATCAATGAAGGACTTGACAGGGCAATCAATTGGTATTGGGACAACCTGAAGGAATAAAAGTGCAGCTGTCTAAAGGCGATAGTTAGCAGTCAATTTTGTAACCTGCCTGAAGCCGGTTACTATTTTTCAATGACCAACCACCGACTTCCTCTTTTTAAGCCGGTAATCCTGTTCGGTTAAGCGCAGCCTGAAGGTCAGCAACCAATTCCCTGAAAATTTCCTTTACGGTTGTGATTTTGGTTGCCAGGTGTGCATTGGTACCGGCAAAGGCAAATCCGTTTTTCATATTGCCTTTATAGGCATTATACAAGGCAGCAATGATGCAGTAAGGGGCTGTGTTTACGTCACAGGTTTTGATGCAATGGTGCGGACATTTGATAGGTTTCTTTTTCCCTTCTTCAACACTGTCGGTAAATGCGCTTTTTAATGCTCTTCCTGGCATTCCTACAGGACTTTGAATAATCTTGATGTCAGTTTCAACGGCATCAATGTAGGTTTGCTTGAATGCCATCGAAGCATCACACTCTTTGGTAGTAACAAACCGGCTGCCCATTTGAACCCCTTTTGCCCCTTTTTCCATAATGTTGAAGATATCTTCTCCGGTATAAATACCGCCCGCAGCTATCACCGGTATTTCCTTGTTATGCTTTTCTTCAAAATACCTGACTTGCTTTACCACTTCTGGAACAAGTTCTTCTAGTGTGTAATGCGTGTTTTCAATATTCTCATTTTTAAACCCCAAATGCCCGCCGGCTTTTGGTCCTTCAACCACAAATGCATCCGGAAGGTAATTGTGCAGCGACAGCCATTTTTCACAAATCAACTTTGCAGCCCGGCCTGAGGAGACGATAGGAACGAGCTTCGTGTTGCTGTCCGGTTTCAGGAATTTTGGTAACTCCAACGGTAATCCGGCTCCGGAGAAGATGATATCCACCTTTTCCGAAATAGCAGTAGTCACCAGATCAGCAAAATTTGACATGGCGACCATGATGTTTACGCCTATGATTCCTTTCGTTTTTTCTTTGGCAAGCCTGATCTCTGTTTTTAATCCTTCGATGTTGGCTTCAAGGAAACTGAGTTCCGGTTTGCGATGTACAAGACCAAGGCCGGCAGCCGAAATGACCCCGACTCCCCCTTCGTTGGCCACTGCTGAGGCCAGACCAGACATCGAAATGCCTAATCCCATACCACCCTGGATAATGGGTACAGGTATGGTAAGCCCACCTATTTTTAGTTCTTCAATATTAATCATGATTGATTGGTTTAGGGTCGCGGTAAAAGTACTCAAACTAATTGATATTGAATAAAATATTGATTATTGATGAAATGCGCTCTATTGTTGGCTTGCAGGTCGAAAATATTTGTTAACCCGGTCAGAATATCACTGCACAGGGGCGTTTTTATGTGTGGAATGGTGTATGAAATAAAAAAAGAACTTACAGCTTTTACTACTGTAAGTTCTTCATTTTCAAGTTGCCCGACCAGGGGTCGAACCTGGACTTTTCTGATTCAGAGTCAGACGTGTTGCCAATTACACCATCGGGCAGTTTTACGGTGCAAAATTAAAACTTAAATTCTAATTTCAACTTTTTTTCGCAAATTATTCAATGGATAAAGCAATGTTTTATAAAGCCGGAAGGTTTAAATTATGATAAGTTATTGATTAAAAATTTTCTGCCATGAAAGCTTTAGTACTCATCTCCGCAATTTTCGTTTTTTTCCCGCTCTATGCTTTGCCGCAAGATGGAGTTGAACCACATGCAATCGTAAAGGATTCGCTGCAAATTGCCCAGACCGACAGCACAGAGTACGAATTACTGGTTTCGGATATTGGATTCGAAACCTGGTTTATAACAAACAGTCGTCCGGTTTGGTATCACGAAAATGATTATTACCGTACGAAAAATTATCGCTACGTTGTCAGTTGGAATAATATGGTGCGCCAGGCGATGTACCGGCCACCTTTTGAATATGAAATTGAATATGATCCTGCAATCGATTATGGTGTGGAAGTTAACTGGAAATTATTCTGGTATTTCAAATATCTTGAGCAAGAACTGGGTATATCCTTGTAAACATTTGAATGGATTGGTCTTATTAGTTTATGTCAGCAAGAAAACTCTTTAAATTCGATTTTCAACGAATGGAGTATTCTTATTGACGCTAATTTGCATCCCTCACACACCTGACAGATCTACCTCCGTTGCTATCCGACTGAAATCTTCCTGATTTATCCTGGTCATAGCTGAGCATTCGATCCCAGGCTGTTCCTTCGGCCGATGTGGAGGATGACCAGAACTCTGCTACGGCGCCCAATCCGGTAAAACTCCCGTTTTGGGTTCTGTAACCTGCAGGGATTGCCCTGAATCCATATAAATTGATTCCGTTTCCGTTGGATTGCCATAAGCTGGTGGATTTAAGGTTTTTACCTGCATCCATTCCACGCCACCCGGTTTCATTCCAGACCGGATGATATAAGCCATACTCACTATCTGCAGAGCCTTCCAGCATTTTCCAGTCGTCATCGTTGGGAATATGCCAGCCTTGCGGGCAAATTCCCTTCACGCCGGGAGTCGTATTGTATTGCATCATTTCTCCCCATTGGTAGAGTCCACCATAAGCAAGACAGTTGGCAGGATTGTTATTGTAACAGTATTTTTCGGTAAAGCCATTATTGGTTTGTGTATTGCTGCCTGTAATCATCAGGCCTGTTCTAATGTTTTCTTTCATCCAGCACTGTTCGCCGATAAGCACTGTATTGTAAACATTGCCTTCAATGTCGGTGATGGTGAACATTCCCGGGCAAGGTTGCCCATCGGTTCCGGTTGTAAAAGAAAGCGACTCCCCGTAAGCGACACCGACATTGTTCTGTGCAAACGCCCGAACGGTATATTGTGTGGCAGATTCGAGCC
This sequence comes from Bacteroidales bacterium, assembly GCA_014860585.1. Lineage (NCBI taxonomy): Bacteria > Pseudomonadati > Bacteroidota > Bacteroidia > Bacteroidales > Bacteroidales bacterium. The sequence continues at coordinate 57,527 of JACZJL010000019.1, forward strand.
CGGTCATATCGCTGAAGTATTTACCCAGTCCACTCCCGTTAATCACCAATCCGTCGTTCAATTCAATCGTTGGAATGGCTCCTGCCCTCCAGCAAAGCCCGCGTTGAGTCACAGCAGCATTGCCATCATCGGTCACTTCTCCGCCACCGGTAGCCTGCGTTGTCGTGATGTTGTAAACTGGCAGGGTTAAGACAGTTGGGATCTGAGGTTGAGTGCTCTGGCTTTTGACACATCTCACCGAGAAACCGGCCTCCTTGTCGTTTGGATAGCGGGTAGCGGTAGTGCCCAGATAGCTCAGTCCCCTGCTCCATGCATTTTGAACTGTGAATTCATCAGAAGACCAGAAATAAGCATAGAATGAAAGGTTCAGGAAAATACCACCATAACTGCTGAACCCGGCAGGAAGGCCGCTAAATCCACTCTGATTCGTAGCACCGAGGTTGGGTACCGACCATAGTCCGGTGCCCTGCTCCAGTGTGCCGGTAGATTTCATCTTACCGCCGGAGATACCTTCACCTCCCAATGCATATACAAGTTCATACCAATCGGAATCATCCGGCAGATGCCAGCCATCTTCCGGAGGGCAAATACCCTGGATTCTCAGTCCCTGGGCGTATTGCATCATCTCATTCCACTGGTACAAACCACCATAGGTATTGCAATACTCCTCCAGATTATCCCAGCAGAATTTCTCTATGATTCCATTGTTGGTTTGTGATGTAGTAGAGTTGATGAGTTGTCCTGCATTTAAATTTTGTGTCATCCAGCACTGATCTCCAATATTGATTGTTGTGTAAGTTTTCCCGTCACGCGTGTCGGTATAGGGAAACCCGCATTGCCACTCGGTCAGAATCGGGACAAGGTTACCCAATGTGTCAATGGCCACATTCCATTGATTTCCCTTAGGGTCGGTAAGCACCAGTGATTTTGAGTTGATGGCATAGGGCACATCCACAAACTGCGATGTTCCGATGACCTGGTAATTTTCGCTGCCGTCTAAGTCGATGGCGATCTGAAAATAATGCCGTGATCCTCCCCATTGAATATTGTTGAATGTATTGCGCTGTGGTATCCCTGACCCGATAACCAGGCTGACCATACCAAAGCTGTTCGTCTGCAGGGTATGTGTTTCGGTGTAAACTACCTCACCGTCAATCGTACCTCTTATGATGGACAGTTGCAGGTTGATGTTTGTGTTAGGCATGACTTCGCCATTCACATCCCGGATAATAGTCTGGTAACTTATGCCTTCAGATACCTGTCCTGAAAGGTTTAATCCAAACAGGAGAAGCAGCATGGTAACAAAGATTGTTTTCATGAGAATCATCTTTGAGCAAATCTTAAAAATGAAATTTTCAGTGGTAAAAGTAGGAATTTTTAAGATACACCCTGAAGAGAATTAATGATCCACTATCCAATACAAATTATTGCAGTAACTTTGAAACTGATTTGGAAACTAATTACATATTATGCCATAGTATCTTAAAACTGACAGTTATGGAAAAACCAACAATAAAGATTAGCAAAGTTGCCCGGGAATTTAATGTTGGGCATAACACGATAATAGAATTTTTACAAAAAAAGGGGTTCAACGTTGATTTAGATCCCAATGCAAAACTTTCGGATGAAATGTATAAACTGCTAAAAAAGGAATTCTCTGAGCCAATCCAAAAGAAAGAGAGCAGGGTAAATGCAAATCAATCTGAAGTCAGATTTGAACCTGAATTAACCGGAACGTATGAAATAGAATTCAACAACGTACAAGAAAAGACCGCCAAATCAAAAAATGCAAAACAAACACCTTCAAAACAAGAGAAATTTCATGCAGACAAGCCAACCAGGGAAGTCCAGGTGCTTCAGAATGCTTTGAAGGAGATAGGATTTTTCAATTCAGTTTCTGATGGTATTTACGGTCCATTGACCAGAAAAGCTGTGATGATTTTCCAGGAAAGTGCTGGTCTTCCTCAGGATGCAGATTTGGATGATGAAGCCTATCAGACATTGCTTGAGAAAATCAATGCCTACACAAAAGCTAATCAGGCAAAACCTGGCAAAGAGCAAACAACCCGAAGTGAGCAAACAACCATTTTAGAAAATGAAAACCCAATAAACGAAAACAAGCCCGGTCTGTCTGAGTACGAGTTCGTGATAAATGAAGATTTAAACAATCGTAACTTCAGTTCAAACTTCCTTATAGTCAGGATAGGGTGGGAGAGGATCAGGGAATTTGTAGTTGACGGTGATCATTTCGATTTTGACAGAGCGAATTGGGGATCCATACTCGCTGCTTTCATACTACCATCTGACCTTACAGATGAAATTCGGATTTTACCTTTCATAACTTTGCCGGTTGATAATCTGCCTTTAATTTTAAAGTCAGCAAATGTTGATTTCGAAGGAGAAAATTTTAAAGTGGAAACCGATCTGTATATAATTGAAACTTCTTTTAAATACCAGATTACTTCGGAGAGGTTGTTGAAAGAATTACCGACCCTCAGTAGCAACAGGATATTGGGTAATGATAAAATCTATGAAGGGGCGGTTTTTATCAGCAAAGAAGAATTTGATAAAATCAGGGAATTAGGGATCAAAGGATTTATTGGGGAACGGTTTAATAAGGCGGCCATATCAAAACTGGATACCGACTCCCCTTATCTTGACATTGAAGATGAATTGGGTTTTGAGGGTGATTATAAAGCCCTGGCATCGGTGATGGCCTACAAAAAACTGGAACCACCGCTCGCTATTGGATTATTTGGAAACTGGGGAAGCGGAAAAAGTTTCTTCATGAACAAACTCGAAAAAGAAATAAATATCCTGGCCAACGATAAAAATCTTCAGGATGTTTATTGTCAGGAAGTGGTGCAGGTAAAATTCAATTCATGGCACTATTCCGATTCGAATCTATGGGCCAGTCTGATAACCAAAATTTTTGAAGACCTGCAGAAGCACAAAAATGATGACAGCGAAGCCGTAAAAAACCTTTTCAAAAATCTGAATTCAACCAAAGGATTGGTCGCAGCTGCCCAACAAAAGATTGATTCGATAAAGGTCGAAGTGCAACTTTTAGAGAATGAAAAAGCAAAGGCTGAGGGGGAAATCGAAAAAAAAGCAGGCGAATTAAATACCCTCCGTTATAGAGACATAGCGGTTGCAATCTGGAATAATCCGGTGATAAAGGAGAACCGAGAAAAAATTGATCAAATATTCCCCGACAAACTGTCCGAAAACATTCAGTCAATTAAGACCAGGGTGAATGAATTAAGCTCTTTTACAAACCAGGTTATCGAAAGTGCGAAGATCATTTATAAGTTCAGAAAAGGGAAGAAACCCATTGCGCTTCTGGTTGGTTTTGCTGTGTTTGTTTTAAGCTGTTTTCTGATTCTTCAATACCAGGGAAAATCTCTCGATTTTTTAAACTGGGTCACAGTGAAAAGCTCATTAATTGTAACTGCTCTGACACAACTTGTCGGGTTTTTAATGCCGGTGATGGGAAAAGTGAATACAGCCTATAAAAACCTCAAGGATCTTGAACAAACCTATGTTGAACTTGTAGAAAAGGAAAAATCAGCCAACTATCTTGCCATAAATGACTTAGAACGCCTGATTGAAATGAAACAGGTGGAACTGCGAAAATATGAGGAGGAAATCGCCCAATTAAAACAGGAAAAGAAAGAAAAAGAACAGGAAATTGACGATATTACTTCGGGTAGAAAACTGAGTCAGTTTATTCAAAGAATAGTAAGTGATTCAAAATACAAAGAGAGCCTGGGTATTATTTCATGGATTCGTAAAGATTTTGAAGAACTTAACTT
>JACZJL010000020.1 GCA_014860585.1 Bacteroidales bacterium
CCCCATGCCCTTTGCCCCTTGCCCTATGCCCCTTGCCCTATGCCCCTTGCACTTTGCCCTTTGCGCTCTGTTGTTAATAAAAAAATCCTCCCAAAATCGTATCTACTTTAGTGTTAGTTAGTACTTTTGGCCAATGATGGAAAACGAAAAAACTATAACTGAAAAAACTGCAAAACCTTCTGCTGAAGCGAGATCAGCAGGGATCAGAACTCATGCAACAAGCTTTTTTGAATATGGCAAAGTCCCCCCACAGGCACTTGACCTCGAAGAGGCTGTGCTTGGCGGTTTGCTGCTCGAGCAAAATGCACTTTCGGCGGTGGTGGATTTTCTGAAACCTGATGTTTTTTACCTTGAAGCACACAAAAAGATTTATGCTGCTATCCAGGATCTGTTTGCCCGTCAAAAGCCCATTGACATGCTCACCGTGACCCATGAACTGAAAAGTAAAGGTGATCTGGAAATGGTAGGCGGCGCATTTTACATTGCCCAGCTTACAAGACGGGTGGCATCAGCAGCAAACATCGAATACCACGCGCGCATTGTGGTTCAGAAATATATCCAGCGCCGGCTTATCGAAATCGCTTCAGAAATTACAAAGGATGCTTTTGAGGAAACCATGGATGTTTTTGATCTGTTGGATAAAGCGGAACAAAAGCTTTTTGCAGTAAGCGAAAACAACCTTCGCCGCGACCACGCCGATATGCAGACGTTGGTGAGCGAAGCAGTAAAATATATCGAAAACGCGCGCAACTCCGACGGAAGTTATCGTGGTGTACCCTCCGGCTTTTCGGCGTTGGACCGCATTACTGCCGGGTGGCAAAACTCCGACCTGGTTGTCCTCGCAGCACGTCCGGGTATGGGTAAAACAGCTTTTGTCCTGTCGATGGCCAGAAACATCTCCGTTGACCTCAACCGTCCCGTTGCCTTTTTTTCACTCGAAATGGCCTCCATTCAACTGGTTACGCGTTTAATTGCCAGCGAAACCCGCCTTTCGGCAGACAAACTGAAAAAGGGCGAGTTACAGGAACACGAGTGGCAGCAACTCAACTCAAGGCTTAACAACCTGATGGTAGCTCCTTTGTATATTGACGACACCCCCGCTCTCACCATCTTTGAACTGAGGGCAAAAGCACGGCGGATGAAGCAGCAATATGGAATTCAGTTAATCATCATCGACTACATCCAACTGATGCAGGGAAGTGTGGACAAAGGCAACCGTGAGCAGGAGATCAGCAATATTTCCCGCTCCCTGAAAAGCTTAGCCAAGGAGCTTGACATCCCGATCATCGCACTTTCGCAGTTGAACCGCTCGGTAGAAACCAGAACAGGGTCAAAGAAGCCCATCCTCTCCGACCTGCGTGAATCCGGCGCCATTGAGCAGGATGCCGATATGGTACTCTTCATTTACCGGCCTGAGTATTATAAGTTCGATCAATTGGAGGATGGCAGTCCGTCAGCCGGTGTGGCACAGATCATCATTGCCAAGCATCGTAACGGCGCACTCGCTGATATCAATCTGCGTTTTAATGCACAGTTTGCGCAATTTACCGACTACGAAGATATTGCCTATCACCCGACAGGAGAGCGAATCTATCCAAACGAAAACTACGAAAGCAATGCCGTTATCCGACCTTCGAAGATGAATGATGAAGTAGAACATGAGCCCGTGGAAAGAGATTTCTTCACTGAAAATGATGACGATGAACTGGCTGAAGATGGAATGTCGAAAACTGCACCGTTTTAAAAAAACTTCCCATTAACGCTTGCCCCCAATCTCACCTGATCATTTTTCAACAAACCGGGTTGGTGTGCAAACTATAATTTCCCCTTGAACATTCTGTCAAATTTAACGTTCTTCAAAACAATATTTACACTTTCAGAACATTATACTCTGGAACATTGCAATTGACCGTGTATCCATGAAGAAATTAATTTTCACGCTAATATTTTCGTTTTTCATTTTATTCAGCCATGCAGCCTACCTGCTCATTCCGATGGACGCTACACAAAAGAACCATCTTAAAGCTTACGGAATTGCATTTTGGACGCTGGAGCGTGAAGTTGAACTAAGCTGGCTGCTCAATTATCGCGGGGGTAGTTTTATGTGCAGGTTTTATGAGCAAGTGGAAAATGAAATGAAAATTCGTGGCGTAAGTTTCGAGATTATTGCTGATGTTCAGGCAGCTCAGATTATTCGTGAAATCTCTGACCCCGAGGTTAACATGGATGAGATCAAATTGCACAAGGCCCCCAAAGTTGCCGTCTACAGTCCGAAAAATAAACTCCCCTGGGATGATGCCGTTACTTTGGCACTCACCTATGCTGAGATTCCTTACGATGTGATTTATGATATAGAGGTAATGGAAGGTGTTTTGCCCCTGTACGACTGGCTGCACCTGCATCATGAGGATTTCACGGGGCAGTATGGAAAATTCTGGAGGTCATTTCGCAATGCAGCCTGGTACCAGGAAGAAGTGCGTATTAACGAAGAAACAGCCCGAATGCTGGGATTTGACAAAGTGTCGGACATGAAACTCGCTGTTGCTAAAAAAATCCGAGACTTTGTGGCCGGAGGAGGCTACATGTTTTCGATGTGCTCGGCCCCTGACAGCTTTGATGTTGCCCTTGCTGCTGATGGTGTGGACATCGTGGATGTGATGTTCGATGGAGATCCGATTGACCCCGGCGCACAGAAAAAACTGAATTACGACAATACACTGGCATTCACGAATTTCAGCCTGATCACAAACCCAAACATTTACGAAATCTCCGATCTTGACGTTACCGAAAGCCGACCTCGCACCATTAACGAAAAGAACGACTTTTTTACCCTTTTTGATTTCTCTGCAAAATGGGACCCCGTACCTACCATGCTCTGCCAGAATCATATGCAGGTAATCAAAGGGTTTATGGGACAAACAACAGCCTTCAATAAGGACTTTATCAAACCCCAGGTGCTCATCATGGGTGAGTACAAAGCTGCCAACGAAGCCCGCTACATTCATGGTGAATATGGGAATGGAACCTTTACTTTCTTTGGGGGCCATGATCCTGAAGATTACCGTCATTTAGTCGGCGATCCTGCTACCGACCTCAATCTTTTTCCCAACTCCCCGGGATACCGGCTTATCCTCAACAATGTACTTTTCCCGGCTGCAAAGCAAAAGAAGAGAAAAACCTAAAAAGTCGGGGATATGACTTGCTCATGATTTTTTACTAAAGTTTTCTATTCTGTAAAAGAATTTGTTTGTAAAAAAATTTGTACTTTTACACCATTAAAACTCTCACATCATGAAAAAGCCATTCGCACTTTTTATTGCTTTTGTTATCATGTTCGCATCGATGAATACAAACGCACAGCAAGTCATCGCTTCGGCTGGAGGTTATTTCGAAAATGATAATGTTTCGTTGAGCTGGACAGTTGGCGAACCGGTGACCGAAACTTTTATTGGCGCCGAAATGATATTAACCCAGGGTTTTCAACAACCTTACAATTTCTACATTACTCAGTTGCTTAGTATTCCGGCTGGCTGGAGCGGTGTTTCCCTTTATGTTGACCCGGTGAATAAGGGCGTGGAAAGCATATTTGCTCCATATGAAGATGACTTTATCATCCTCGCTTCGATGACGCAATTTTATTACCCAACAGGAAATGTAAATACCATCGGCAACTGGAATATAGAAACCGGCTATCAGATTAAAGCCTCGAATGACTTCGATATTTCGATGACCGGAACCAAACTTTCAGATCCGACTCTTGATTTACAAATGGGCTGGAACCTAATGCCTGTTTTGGTTTCTTGTGGCACTCCTGTTTCGGATTTATTTTCCGGAGTAAACGGCCTGGAGATTGCCAAAGAAGTTGCAGGTGTTGGGGTTTACTGGCCTGAATATGGAATTTCAACCCTCTCTGATGTAGCCCCGGGGAAGGCCTACTGGGTGGCCATGAACAACAGCGCCACTATCACTTACCCCTCATGCACCAAAGGGCGAATTATTCCTCAGCATCCGACACAACCCACAAACAAATCACCCTGGAACGATCTGCACTTTACTGCTTTGTCCCATCCAATAGCGTTTCCTGCCGGAGTATTAGTCAACTCCGGTATCGAGCCTGGCGACATCATCGGTGTTTTTACTCCCGAGGGACTTTGCGCCGGTCAAACCGAAATCACAGATATAGGAGCAGGAACAGCTGTCATGGCTTTTTCAAATGACGAAACTACCGTTGAAAAGGATGGTTTTGCTGTGGGTGAAATGTTCCTTTTCAAGCTTTACAGCTACCTGTTGGATGAGGAGTTTGAACTGATTGTTGATTTTGACCAGTCGCTGCCAAATACCAATCAATTTGAAATTCAGGGTTTATCAGCGGTAAATGCTGTCACCTTACTCCCTACTTCGGTGAATAATCAGGAAAAGGTGGTGAGTGGTGTTTACCCTAATCCTTCCGATGGTCATTTCAACCTGGCCATGAGCCATTGGCCAGGTAATTTGTTCATCGAGCTGCTCGATTCCAAAGGAAGCATCCTCGATTCATTTACCCCAGGCAAAAAACTCAATGGCTCTTCCTACGAATTTAACCTTCAAAATCTCCACAGCGGCGTCTTTTTCCTCAAACTATCCGACCAAAACACCATCGAAATCAAGAAGGTGGTAATCCATTAATAAGTAATTTCAGGGTTGTGTTTATAGTGAATTCACCGATGTAACTGCTTTTAAGCCACGCGATGGATTTCTGGTCTTCTGAATTTCATAAAACTCATTTTTGGAAAGGCTCACCTAAGAAACATTCTAAATCTCGACGATTTTTCCGTCCGTTTTAAAAGTTTGTGCATTTTTGTTGATTATTTTTCCTGTAAACAAACTGTATAATTAAAATGGCTCAGGATGAACAACTTTCTACAAGTAATCGAATCAGGCATTAAATTCTACAACGAATATGTCGGCGGTTTTGCAGTGCTGCTGATGTTGATTCCTACCGGACTTTACTTCATTTTTAAACTCCGGTTTATCAACGTAACAAAACTCTTCCATTCCATAAACATCGTCCGGGGAAAGTACGATCATGCAGGAGATGCCGGGGATGTAAACCATTTTAAAGCGTTAACCACTGCCTTGTCAGCAACAGTAGGAACAGGTAACATTGTTGGAGTTGCTCTGGCTATCGGCTGGGGTGGGCCGGGTGCTGTGTTCTGGATGTGGGTTACCGGTTTTTTAGGGATGATTTTAAAATACACTGAATGCACGTTGGCTCACAAATACCGTAAATTCAATTCCGACGGCTCGGTGTCAGGCGGGCCGATGTATTACATGGAGCACGGCTTGAAAAGTATTATTGGAAAATATGCAAAAGTCATGGCTGTGATTTTTGCAGTAGCAGTGGTATTGTGCTCGCTTGGCACCGGGAACATGGCGCAGTCAAACTCCATGTCGGAAGCGCTGCTCGACACCTACAACATTCAGAAATGGATTTCCGGATTATTAATTACAGGTCTGGCGCTTCTGGTAGTCGTTGGCGGTATCAAAAGAATTGCCGAGGTTACAGCCCGGTTGGTTCCGATTATGGCCATCATTTACGTCGCCAGTGCGTTGCTGATTATTGGTATCGAATTTCAACGAATCCCTGAAGCGTTTATGATCATTTTCAGAGATGCCTTCACCGGACAGGGCGCTGCTGGTGGCTTTTTTGGCTCTGCATTCCTGCTGACCATGCTGATGGGTGTGCGTCGCGGGTTGTTTTCCAACGAAGCAGGACAAGGCTCCGCCGCAATTGCCCACGCTGCTGCAAAAACAGAGTGGCCCGCGCGTGAAGGATTGGTAGCCTCGCTTGAACCGCTGGTTGATACTATCATCATTTGTTCGCTCACAGCACTGATGATTATCCTGACAGGCACATGGGAAGGCGATCGCGAAGGAGTTAATATGACCACAAGAGCAATGGAAATTGGGCTCAACGACATTGGAATCACAGGAGTAGGAAAGCACATTGTTTCCGTTGGCCTGATGTTGTTTGCTTTTTCAACAATCATAAGCTGGTCGTACTACGGCGAAAGGGGCATTAACTATCTTTTGGGTGAAAAATATATTCAGCCTTATCGCTATGTCTATGGCGGTTTTATCTTCCTTGGATCTATCTGGGGTCTGGACCTGGTCTGGCATTTCGTAGATATGGTCATCACCTTTATGACTATCCCTAACCTGATCGCCCTCATTCTGTTAGCTCCGGTAGTCATGTCCGAAACAAAAAATTATTTTGCAGCCATGAAAAAGCTGGAACATAAAAAAAGCAAATAACCCTCTGATGTACCGGAATGCACTGATCATCATCGCAATCGTAATTCTCACCCTGTCAACTGTAGTTGCCGGCGCCCAGGCACAGGTAGCCGATCGCCCGGTTGAGACGATCCCTGATCATGAAATCCAGCAACTAACCATCAGCCAGCAGATCAATCAGTTGTTCACTCCATTTGTTGATGCATTGGCCAAGGTGCTCTTTTGGGATCCGTTTTCGGCAGCCGGAATGTATGATAAGACAGTCAGGGATGAGTATGGCAATCCTTTGCTGAACGAAAGCGGTCAGTTTGTTGAAGCCCCTTTGAAACTGATCGTCGTGTGGCTCATCTTTGGCGGATTATTTTTTACGGTATTTATGCGCTTTATTAATATTCGCGGCTTTGCTCATGCCATCAGACTGATTCGCGGAAAATACAACAAGCCGGGAGATGGTGGCGAAGTTTCCCATTTCCAGGCATTGACAACTGCATTATCAGCAACGGTTGGGCTTGGAAATATTGCCGGTGTTGCGATTGCTGTGGCTATTGGCGGTCCCGGCGCTACAATCTGGATGATCCTTGCAGGTTTACTTGGGATGTCGTCGAAATTTGTTGAATGTACGCTGGGTGTGAAATACCGGAAAATCAACGAAAATGGAGAGGTTTCGGGAGGCGCCATGTATTACCTACGCGATGGGTTGAAAAAGAAAAACCTCGGAATCCTCGGCCATATCCTTGCCGTTACTTTTGCCATACTTGTTATTGGCGGTTCGGTGGGAGGTGGTAATATGCTACAGGCCAATCAGGCATTCAAGCAGTTTGAGACTTTCTTTCCCACGATGCAAAATCAGGGATTCTGGTATGGTGTGGCGATGGCGGTTTTGGTTGGAATTGTAATTATTGGCGGGATTAAGAGTATTGCAAAAGTCACCTCAAAAGTAGTCCCTTTCATGGCGCTGCTTTATGTTGGCACCTCATTGATCATCATCGGGATGAACATCAGCAACCTGCCACATGCCTTCGCGATCATCTGGAACGGAGCTTTTTCTGCAGAGGCTGTTCGGGGTGGATTTATCGGCGTTTTGATTTTTGGATTTCAGCGGGGCGCCTTCTCCAATGAAGCCGGCGTCGGATCAGCCTCCATCGCACATGCCGCAGCCCGCACCAATGAGCCGGTGAGCGAAGGGATCGTAGCTCTGCTCGAACCCTTTGTAGATACCGTGATCATCTGCACCATGACCGCGCTGGTGATCATCTTCACCGGTTTTGCCGAAGACACCAGGGGACTTACCGGCGTTGAATTAACCTCGGTCGCCTTCGGATCGGTATTCACCTGGTTCCCTTACCTGCTGCTGATTGCCGTTACGCTCTTTGCTTTTTCTACCATGATCTCCTGGTCTTACTACGGGCAAAAAGGCTTCGACTATCTGTTCGGCGGTTACAGCCAGAAACTCTTCAAAACCCGCCGTGTTTCCGATACCATCTTTCAACTGATCTTCCTGCTGGCCATCATCATTGGCGCCTCCTCCTCGCTCAACGCTGTGATGGACTTCTCCGATATGATGGTGCTCTGCATGGCCTTCCCCAACATCATCGGCCTGCTGATCCTTGCTCCGGAGGTGAAACGGGATTTGAAACATTACTGGATTAAATTAAAGAGTGGAGAGTTAGGCCGTTAGGTCGACCTTCATCAAAAGTCAACCACATTTGTAAACAAAAAAGAGGCTGTCTTAAAAGTCTTTCAACCAGATCTTCAACGATTTGCTCACGGAATTTATCCCGATAAAGTCGGGTGGGGTAATTGAATGCTTAAAATCAAATTTAGGATGTTTTCCGGCATGCACTAAATGGCTGAAATGAATGTTTAACATGCATGAATCAAATCAAAAGTGTTGTCATATTTAGTTTTTCAGGCACAGGGAATGCAAGGCAGATTGCGTTATGGCTATGTGAATTTGCCGCTAAACAGCATATTGACTACCAGCTTTTCAACATTGCCAAAACTGATAGGATTTCAATTGACAGGTTGCATCCTGAAACATTGATTGTCATTATTTCTCCCGTTCATGGTTTCAACTTCCCAAAAATAACCCTCGACTTCATCCAACGCTTTCCAAAAGGAAAGAATAACGTTGTCCTGATGAATACAAGAGCCGGTATGAAACTGGGCAGGTTTGTCACGCCGGGGCTGACGGGTATTGCCTTTATATTATCTACACTATTGTTAAAGGCAAAGGGCTACAGCATTGTCGGGCAAATTCCTTTTGATATGCCTTCAAATTGGATTTCAATTCATCCTGCACTTACAAGCCATGCAGTAAAATTCCTGCATGAAAAGAGTTATCACCGCGTTGAGAAACACTCAGAGAGAATATTTTCCGGCGTACCTGATTTTCTGTCCTACAGGGACTTAGTTCAGGATATATTGATATCCCCGGTTGCATTAGGCTATTATCTTGCCGGCAGATTTGTTTTTTCGAAATCCTATTACGCTTCCAACGATTGCGATCATTGCGGGTTATGTATAAAACAATGCCCTGTGAAAGCAATCAAGACTGTAAACGACCGGCCTTACTGGACATTTCATTGTGAAAGTTGTATGAGATGCATGAATTCTTGCCCGAAAAATGCAATTGAAACAGCTCATGGTCTATTTGCAGTAACAAGTATTTCAGGTTCGGTCCTGACCACGATTTTGATTAATAACCTCTTAAAAATCAGTGTGCAATCGGGATTTGTCAGATTAACCCTATTTACCATTGTGTTCTTTGCAATATTGTGGCTATTTTACAAAGGTCAGCATTTACTGCTAAGGAGCAAACTGTTGGCAAAATTGATTGTGTTTACCTCGTTGACCCATTATACATTCTGGGGAAGATACAAATCAATTCCTGATGACCAATGGAAAAAATAAGCGCTGACCAGGCCATGCTGACTCCCGCACCATACAGGATTGTTTGCATTAAGTCCGTATGCTAATCCACAAATGACTTTTCTCCGGGACGGAATGCGATACGCTGCGGTGCTCTGCGCCTTCTTTGCGTATCTCAGCGGTAAAAAAAAACTGAACCGCAGAGAGCCGCAGAGTTTTTACGCAGAGAACCGCAAAGCAAAAGACTTTAGAAACTTAGAGCCTTCTGCCACAGGCATCACTTTGTGAGTGGCAAACTTAATTCTGGCCACAAAGACCCGAAGACACAAAGAATAAAACTTTGGCGCTAAGCTAAACTAACTCCCACAAATACAGGATTGTTTGCATTAAGTCCGTACGCTAATCCACAAATGACTTTTCTCCGTGACGGAATGCAATACGCTGCGGTAAAAAGAAAGCTGAACCGCAGAGAGCCGCAGAGTTTTTACGCAGAGAACCGCAGAGTTTTGATTTCCAGCTATTCGCGTCTTAGTGCTTCGGCGGTGACATAAAAAACAATCTCTTTTCACACAACAATTGGTGTTGAAATGACTCCTCACGCCCGGGGATGTATTCTCCGAAACGTACACTGCCAAAAACGAAGCGCTTTTCGCACTGGCACAAAACCGGAAAGGCATTGAAATAAACTTCAAAAAAAAGTTTGGTGGTTAAAAATAACTTCTATTTTTGTGAGATGAAGATTTTAAGCGTTGGGTTGTAAGTAGTGAGTTCATTCATTATTAACCATCTAATTCATTTTCTTTATGAGCATTCATTACAAAACCACGGCAGATTGGAACTTTCTGGAAACCGCCGATGCCGTTACCGCTGCCACCATCAAAGGAGCAAAGATCGTTTACCGCCCCGGCGGCGAACTTAAAAACATGCTCAAAACACTCAAATACGAGAAGAAAGCATGATGCAAATTTACAAACGCAAAAGGTAACACGATGCATATGGGTAGAATACTCAGAAAGTGTCAGAATTATTCGATACTTCTTGGCTACCTTTGCCTTGAAAACAATGAATAAATTGTTTAGTATTAAATTCAACTTCAATGAAGACATGAAATTATGAAAAAATTTGGAACTTTCTTGATAACGAATCTTCTTTTGATAAGCGCAGTGCTATGTCAGGAAAACATTACTTCATTAAATGATTGCGACGAAGTTCAATACATTCGACAAACAGAAAAGCCATCATTCGTATCAATGTTAGCTGGGGTGAAAAATGCCGTTATTGGCAACAAGCCGACAAATGATATTGAAAACCAAGTATATTATGCTTTAGAAAAGTATTTAAAAAATATGGGGTTTGAAAAAATTCAGTATTTCGATGAGTATTATGTTCCACCAAAGCATTTCGGAGATGACATATTTGTTGGTGTTACATATACTTACGACTATTCGTACTATAATGTTGGTTTGGAATGGACAAGTATTGGCACTGGATATGCTTGGAAAATGGGATCAAATAAAACTGCAAAAATCAACATGAACGCTTCACAGAATTTCTATAAAATACTTATAGATATTTATGGACATGCGAAACCAGTTTTTAACCCGGATAAAAGAATAGATTTTCAAAAATGGAAAACCTGTTGGACTGAAAATAAAATAACTGAAGACTTTAAGAATAATGGATTAGATAATATTGAAGGAATTTATGAAACAAATTCAAGCAGTAGTGGAAATTATCGTTTAGCACTAAAGAAATTGAAAGGCAACTACCACCTTATTTATTTATCGGGCGGAAGTAATCCCGGGAACTGGAATGAAGGTGAAATAAAAGCTATATTAACACCAACTGCAACTCCATTCCTTTATAAAGCAAAATGGATAACGGCGAGAAAGCAAGAAAACGATTCATTTTTTGTATCATTTGAAAACGGGTTAATGAAAGTTATAGGTGATAACAATGAAACTGATTTGTATATTAAAATGTATCCATCAGCCAGTGATAATTCAACATCAAATTCATCAAATCTATCTTCAGGAACTGGTTTTGCGATTTCATCAAATGGTATAATTGTAACAAACTATCATGTAATTGATGGTGCTAAAACTATCAAAGTTCATGGTGTTCATTCAGATTTCAACAAAACATATAATGCAAAAATTCTTGTGTCTGACAAAAATAATGACCTTGCGTTAATTCAAATTGATGACAATGATTTTATTTCACTTGGCTCAATTCCTTACACTGTTAAAACAGGACTTGCTGGAGTTGGCGAAGATATTTTTGTTTTAGGTTATCCGTTAAGAGCAACGATGGGTGATGAGATAAAACTCACGAACGGGATAGTCAGTTCTCGTACAGGTTTTCAAGGTGATATTACATCTTACCAAATATCAGCACCAGTTCAGCCAGGGAATAGTGGTGGTCCACTTTTCGACAGTCAAGGAAATTTGATAGGAATAATCAATGCAAAGCACGTTGGAGCAGAAAATGCTTCGTATGCTGTCAAAGCAAGTTATTTAACAAATTTGCTTGACTTATTACAAAGCCCTCCAAAACTTCAAACGGTAAATTCGTTGTCAGGTATGACTTTAACTCAACAGGTAGAATTAGTAAAGAGATTTGTTTATATAATTGAAACGGAATGAAAGAAATGCAGCCCAAAACAAAGTATAGCAGCAATACGGGTTTAAATGGTACCTCAAACATTCTACCTCACTTAAGCTTCTCTTTAGGAAGCCAGGTAAGCAGCCTGCAATCCCATACTGCTGCGCCACTTAAACAGTGGCAGCAATTTGATAACACATATTGATCAAGAAGAAATGATTGAAGCAACATTTAGACAAATCATTGAACAATACATCTGTCCAATTTTGACAGGTTCAACAATTGGAGAAGTAGTTGAACCGTCTTCGAAGTCGGACCTTGCAACATTGCAAAAAGGGGGGCAAGTAATGCACCTCAGACCTGAAAGAGGTTCTGATTTTAAAATTTCAATTTCACGACCACAACCGTTTACATTACCGGACAAGAAAATTGTAAATTCCATAATTGGTGAAATAGTTGAGAATTATGGTAAGGTTGGTGATAAATACAACCAAAGAATAATTTCTTATGCTGTTGAAATCGGCATTTGTAAATACATCTCACCCGACAACTACAATTTGCTATTCGATGTTTTAGACGGTTTTGACACTTGGGCAACAAGAACATATGAAGGAAGAAAAGTTACATTCAGTATCCTAATTGATTTCGAAGATAACAAAGCTGTTTCCAGCGAGTATCCTCACATAAGGAATATATTTCAAGAAGACTTTTGTGCTTTGCTTTCTAATAGTGTTGACACATGTATCAAAATTTCATTAACAGGTGCATTATTAGAGTATTTAAAGTTAACCGAGCCTGCAAATCAACCATTTACTCCTCAAAGATTTAACTCAATAGCTAATTCAGCCGCTGCGGACAATAAAATTTGTATCACTCTCACTACAAATGGAGAAATACTTGTTTTCCAAAAAAATAATTTGGTTTTTTCAAAAAGAAGAAGCATTTGGAACTACTTTAATCACGAACCAGTGCTGAAAAAAATTGCTGGTGGTTCTAAATATACAGATGAAGATGCTCGTAAAGCTGTTTATGAAACTATCTTGGATGTTTCATTTTCTAGGACAGGAGGTTGTATAGCATTTATAAGAACCACATCAATAAAAAAGTTAATCGAAGAAAAAATAGTACAGAAAACTGATTTGATAAGTGAAGGTTTATCTGTAAAAAGCCAAGCAATAAGACGACTGGTTAATGGTAGAAATTTTCAAAATTTAGAACGTGTTCTTAGAAAAGAGTTGTTAGGTATCGATGGCGCTACAATTATTGATTATAATGGAAAAATAATTGCAGTTGGTGCAATTATCAAAATACGGGCTGGCAGCACTGGAGGTGGCAGACTTGCTGCAACAAAAACACTCTCCGAGTTTGGGACAGCTATAAAAATTTCTTCGGACGGAATGGTAAAAGGATTTAAAAGTAGTAATGATGTATTGGAAGTACTGTTTTCATTCGGATAGAGAGGCGCATACTTTCTACAGGTGTTTGGCATAATGTGAGTGACATGGTTAAGTATCGCTCATTGCCTATATTCGGCTTTTGTGCAGGCTTACGGTTTAATGTTTATAAGTCCGCCACTGCGCCAAGCGCCAAAACGTTTGACACAAATTAGAAAACCTAATCATGAGTAAAAAGGAAGACAATATTGAGTTAAATCAAAAACAGATCAAAAAAGGAACTGAAAAAGGATTGAAGAAATACAAGAAACTTGGTTTCTTTGAAGAATACGCTATGTTCATGGGGGTTGCTCAACTATTAGAACTTGGATTAAAGAATTTATTAGTCGAAAAGTTTGACTACACTCAAGATAGCTTAGAATGGAAAACTCTCGGTCAGACAAAAAAAGAACTTGAAAAAGTTAAGCTCCGACCAGATTTCTTGAAACTTTTAGAAAGTGTCGTTGACTATAGGAACTACATAGCACATGAAATTCTTGCAAATCGTGGAATTTACTTAGCAATTGCAGGTGATCTAATTCCAGATGGATACTATGATAAAGAACATCGCCATCTCCATAAAGCGATTTACGAATTGGAACAATTAGTCTTCCTATTTCAATGGACATATGAAAATGACGCTTGGTAAAAAACTTTGCCCAACAACGAATAAGACTCAGACGCAGCCGTAAAATATAGACTGTCCTTTCAGGTTGAAGAACTTACGGCTGCGTCCAAAACGTTTACCTTCGTCCCGGTTTTCCTTTTCTTTTTGTATCAAAAAACGATTTTCCACCTTTATCCCAGCTCCCTTTTTCTTTCTTCCCTTTTTTATCGGGTTTGTCGGTGCGCGGAGGCTCGGCAGGCTCCACATGCACTCCGGTTTTGTTTAACCGCTGGTTGGCAAACGCCGACATGACCAGTTCATCAGAATCGCTGCTGATTTCGAGGAAGGAGAAGTTGTCTTTGATGTCGATGCGGCCTATTTTCACGTCGCGGGTGCGGGTCACTTCGTTCACCAGCCCGATCAGTTTGGGCACGGTCATTTTGTCTTTACGGCCTACGCTGAAAAACAAGCGGGTAAAGCCGGCTTCTTTGCCAGCGGGGCGTTCTTTGGTGGCACGGCGTTCGCGTTTGCTCTGGCGGCCTTCTTCCTTATCCCACTTGTTGTAGCTTCCGCTTTCGTCCACGTTGATGTCTTCGGCGTCGCGGTAATAGTCGAGGAAGCGGTTAAATTCGAGCGAGACAAAGCGCTTGATGATCTCCTCGCGGTTCATCCATTCGAGCTTGCGGTAGATCACCGGCAGGAAGGAGTCAATTTCTTCATTTTTCAGGTCCACTTTTTCCATGTTGTCAATCATGTGGAAGAGTTGTTTTTCGCACACCTGCACCCCTGTTGGGATCTTGGCCTTGGCAAATTCCTGTCCAACGAGTTTGCTGATCAGCCGGATTTTTCCTTTTTCCTTCAGGTTGATGATGCTGACGCTGGTTCCTGTTTTGTCGGCTCTGCCGGTGCGTCCGCTGCGGTGGAGGTAAATCTCCGCTTCGTCGGGGAGGTTGTAGTTGATCACGTGGGTGAGGTCGGTTACATCTAGGCCGCGGGCAGCCACGTCGGTGGCTACGAGCATCTGCAGGTTACGGCTGCGGAAGCGGTTCATCACGTGGTCGCGCTGTGCCTGCGAGAGGTCGCCGTGCAGCGAGTCGGCGTTGTATCCGTCGCGGATGAGCGAGTCGGCGATTTCCTGTGTTTCGCGGCGTGTGCGGCAAAAGACAATGGCATAAATGTTCGGGTTGAAGTCGGCAACGCGTTTCAATGCAACATAACGATCTCTGGCCTGAACCAGATAATAAATGTGTCGTACGTTGGCCGTTCCCTTGTTGCGTTGCCCGATGGTTTTGATCACCGGGTTGCGCATGTATTTTACCAGAATGCGTTCCACCTGGTCGGGTAAAGTGGCCGAAAAGAGCAGGGTGTGCTTGTCTTCGGGCATGGTCTGAAGGATGGTGTCCACATCTTCCTGAAAGCCCATGTCGAGCATTTCGTCGGCTTCGTCAAGGATGGCCCAGATCACTTCGCTCAGATCCACCTTGCGGCGGCGGATCATGTCGTTCATCCGGCCTGGGGTGCCAACGATGATGTGTGGCGTGTCGGCCAGCTGTTTAAACTGTGTTTCGATACTCGAGCCGCCATATACGGCCACGATTTTGACTTTCGGCATGAAGGCGGCGTATTTCCCCAGATCACTTGCAATCTGAAGGCACAGCTCGCGGGTTGGGCAAAGCACTACCGCCTGTGTTTTGCGGAGTGAAGTATCAATAAGCTGCAGCACGGGCAATCCGAAGGCTGCTGTTTTGCCGGTTCCGGTTTGTGCAAGGCCAACGATGTCGGTGGGATTTTCCAGTAAGAGAGGGATAATTTCGGCCTGCACAGGCATTGGTTCACTAAATCCGAGGGCCGCTACCGCTTGTTGGAGGGCAGGACTTAGTCCAAGTTCTTGAAAATTAAGCATAAAAATAGAATAAAATTGAGGCGGCAAAGGTAGGGTAATTAATTGTAGTGGGAATTTTTTTTGTAGGGGAAAGGGGCAGGGGG